>JAYVVD010000341.1:0-4008 GCA_043787295.1 Ferruginibacter sp.
TTTCTTCAGACAGTTATTTTGGTGCAGGTTTATATCGTATTGATAATGCAAGTAGTGCCAGCCCAACCATTACAGGGCCTATAGGAAGTGCACAATTTAGCGGTACAAGCATTAGTAAAATCATTGTTCATCCTACAAATCCTGCTATAATTTTTGTGGCTTCCACTACAGGTGTCGGTGGCATTATCTACTCATTTACAAGTCCACTCCCTAATCGTGGAGTCTTTCGATCAACCGATGCAACTTCAGCAGTGCCTACTTTCACACAAATAGGTGTATTATCTTCCCCAAATAATAATTTTAGTGTAAGAGATATTGCAATTGACCCGAATGATCCAAATATTTTAGTAGCTGATCAGGTAGTAAGTGGCGGTGGCTTGTATCGTTCTGTAAATGCACTTTCCGCTACCCCAACCTGGGCGCAGGTATTGCATTTTGTTAATGGTTCCGCAGGCACTAGCAATTTAACAGCAGAATTTGCATCCATTCATCCTGCGGGAGATGTAAATGCTACTTTCTATGCGGCAACAGGAAATAATGCAGCAGGTACTGGTAAGGGAAGAATATTAAAATCAATAGATGGTGGGGCTACTTTTACGGAGATAAATCCTCTTACTTTTTGCAATCCTCAGTGCTTTTATAATATAGCTGTGGCGGTAGATCCTACAAATGCGAACAATGTTTATGTAGGAGGTACTGCTCCAAATACTTTTTCTATTTCTACAGACGGTGGAACTACTTTTGCAGCAAGTCAGGCAAATCTGCATACAGATTCTCATGTGATTGCAATAGCCCCCTCTTTGCCAACTACAATATATTTTGGTTCAGACGGCGGCATTTACAAATCGATAAACAGTGGCGGCACCTGGACTTCACTAAATAATACAACATTTAGAGCAACACAATTTATGGGTATTGCCGTTCACCCTACAGACCCAAGTTTTACCATAGGTGGTACGCAGGATAATGGTACTGAATACAGAAAGCCTGATGGAACATGGACAAGGGCAGATTTTGGTGATGGCGGATATGCAGTAATTGATCAAAGTGCCTTAAACACTACTACGGTAAATATGTACCATACTTATTTTAACAATATTTCATTAACAGGCTATGCATATGTAGGTACAACTGCCACAGCCACAGAAGGTAACTGGGCTTTTCGGGGCTGTCAGGGTGCTGTTACCAATGGCATCACGTGTACATCTGTCATTAATTTTTATGCACCCTTGGAGCGTGGGCCAGGCTTACCCAACAGCATTTATTATGGGGCTGACAGGCTTTATCGCTCTACCGATCTGGGTGTTAACAATGCAACAGTAAGCCAAATTTTCACATCCCCCATTAGTGCTATCGGCATTTCTTTACAAAATGATAATGTGAGAATAATTGGGCAAAATAATGGAGGACTTTTTGGAACTACAACCGGTGCTACTACATTGGTTGATCTGGATCCAACAAATACAGTTCCCAACAGTGCTATTGCAAGAACTGTTATAGACCCTACCAATGTAAACAAAGCTTATGCTACTATATCTGCATTTAATGTGGTGAATGTTTGGAAAACAATCAACCTGAATGCTACTCCTCCTACATGGACATCTGCAGCAGGAACAGGCGGTACCGCTTTGCCACTCATTCCGGTAAATGCATTTTTAGTTGATCCCGCAAATGGTAAAATATTATATGCAGGTACAGATATTGGAATGTATGTTTCCACAGACGAAGGTGTTACTTGGAATCCGTTTGGCACAGGTTTGCCCCGTGTTGCCGTTTTTGGAATTGCCAAAGCAGCAGATGGTACCATCAGAATAGCCACGCATGGTAGAGGGATGTGGGAAACTGCTTCAATTGTACTTCCTGTAAAATGGATATCTGTATCGGGTAATATCAGTAGCCAAAAACAAGCAGTAGTAAATTGGAAAGTACAGGAAGATAATGTGGCGAAGTATGAAATAGAAAAAAGTACAGATGGAAATCTATTTGAAAAAATTGGAAGTATAAATAGTAAAGGGGATGGTGAAAATGATTACAAATTTACAGAAGCAAAAATTTTAACTGGCAAAGCTTTTTATCGCATAAAACAAATTGATAAAGATGGTAGATCATCATATTCTATTTATGTTAAGCTGGTTATAGAACGTTCTTCTATCATAAACATTTTTCCTGATCCTTTTAAAGATAATATTACTATTGCTGTGGGTAGTGACTTACTGAATACAACTTTGGTGCTTACAGATATTAATGGTAAACAATTGCAGTCGTACTCTATCAAACAACTTTCACAATCGCTCAACATGTCGGCTTATGCCAGCGGTATTTATATATTTAAGTTTCAAAATGGTGCTGCTATTAAAATGATAAAACAGTAAAAATATTTTTTTATATTAATGTTAACCGCCTGCTTCATTGGGCGGTTTTTTTATTAGATTTATTTATTTGTACACCTAATGCTTTCGTAGCAACTAATTTAAAAAGAACAAAGCGGCTTCCATATTCCTTCATTTTCATTTAAACCCATAGTGCCAAAAAAAAATTATATTGTGGCATTAAATAAAACATTATGAAATACCTCCCACTCAATCCAGATATCTTTATTCAGAACAGAAAACGTTTTGTAAACAAATTAACTAAAAATTCTATTGCCATTTTTAACAGCAATGATGAGTTGCCATTAAATGGAGATGCGTTGCACAAATTTAAGCAGAACTCCGATTTATATTGGCTAACAGGCATTGAGCAGGAAGAAACCATGATGATTTTTTTTCCTGATAATCCTGATCCTAAATACCGGGAAGTCTTGGTAGTTGTTCGCCCAAATGAAATGAAAGAAAAATGGGATGGTCACAGGTTAAGAATAAATGAAGCACAAAATATCTCAGGAATTGAAACAGTGGTTTATTTAGATGCACTCGATGCAATGCTACAACCATGGATACATTTGGCAGAACATATCTACCTCAATACAAATGAAAACGATCGCAAAGGGAGCAATATTGCAGTAAGGGATTATCGTTTTGCAAAACAAATGCAGGAGCGGTATCCGCTGCACAAATACAAACGCAGCGCACCAATTTTAAAAGAATTACGCTCTATAAAATCTGCCGAAGAAGTTGAAGTTATCCAGAAAGCAATTGATATTACCGATATCACTTTTAGAAAACTGTTGCAATTCATACAACCCGGTGTAATGGAGTATGAAATACATGGAGAAATCATTCACTCATTTTTAATGCAACGAGCTACCGGTGAGGCATACGGTAGCATTATTGCAAGCGGCGATAATGCCCGTGTTTTACACTATGTAGAAAATTGTAGAGAGTGTATAGATGGCGATTTAATATTAATGGATTTTGGTGCAGAGTATGGTAACTATGCGGCAGATCTTACACGTACAGTTCCTGTAAATGGGAAGTTTACAAAACGTCAAAAAACAGTTTACAATGCTTGTCTTCATCTACATAAATATGCGGCAAGTATTTTACAGCCCGGTATAAGCATTGTGGACTATACCGAAAAAATTGGTGATGAAGCAACTGTAGTTTTTCAAAAAATTGGCCTGTTAAAAAAGGGTGATATAAAGAATGAAAACCCCAATGATCGGGCATATAGAAAATATTTATACCATGGCATTTCGCATCATTTAGGAATTGATGTACACGATCTTGGCACACGTACAGAACCGATAAAAGCAGGAATGGTATTTACTATTGAACCTGGTATTTATATAGAAGAAGAACAGATGGGAATTAGAATAGAAAATAATTTTTGGATAACAAAAAACGGGAATAAGGATTTGATGAAAAACATTCCCATTGAAGTAGAGGAGATTGAGGCGCTGATGAGGAAGAAGTGACGACAGACGACGGACGACAGACAATGGACGACAGACAACGGATGACAGACAAAGGACGTGAATTAATAAACTAACTACAAAATTCGAAGTTGTGGTCAGTGGTCAGTTGTCTGTGATCATTTTAAAAAATTCATTCATTACAAGATAAATTG
>JAYVVD010000342.1:0-2291 GCA_043787295.1 Ferruginibacter sp.
TTTACCGTTTTGTATTTTGTCTACCAGTTCTTTTTCTTCCTTCCACTTTGCTTTATAGGTATCTCTTTCTACAGAAAGATTAGCAATTTCTGTATTTAAAAATTTTAATTTATCGGTATCATTTTCTCTTTTAATAGCTTCTCTTTCTATTTCAAGCTGGCGAATTTGTCTTTCCAATCTATCCAGTTCTTCGGGCATGGAGTTCATATCAATCCGAAGTTTTGCTGCACTTTCGTCCATTAGATCAATTGCTTTATCCGGCAAAAAACGATCTGTCATGTAACGGTTCGATAATTCAACAGCAGCAATAATAGCTTCATCTTTTATGCGAACGTGATGGTAGGTTTCATACCTATCTTTTAAACCTCTCAAAATAGAGATAGCATCTTCAACTGTAGGCTCATCAATCATTACTTTTTGGAAACGCCTTTCCAGCGCCTTATCTTTTTCAAAATATTTCTGGTATTCTGATAAGGTTGTTGCACCTACGGCTCTTAACTCTCCACGTGCTAATGCAGGTTTTAAAATATTGGCCGCATCCATTGCACCATCGCCACCACCTGCGCCAACAAGCGTGTGTATTTCATCTATAAATAAAATAATTTCCCCTTCGGCGGCAATAACTTCTTTTACCACAGCTTTAAGTCTTTCTTCAAACTCACCTTTATACTTTGCACCGGCAATTAGCTGGCCCATATCTAAAGCAAAAATAATTTTCGATTTTATATTTTCCGGTACATCTCCATTTACTATTCTTATAGCCAAACCCTCTGCTATGGCTGTTTTACCCACACCAGGTTCGCCAACTAAAATTGGATTATTTTTAGTGCGACGACTTAGAATATGTAATGTTCTTCGTATTTCTTCATCTCTTCCTATAACCGGATCCAGTTTACCGGAACGGGCCATTTCATTCAGGTTTTTTGCATATTTATTTAAGGAATTAAATTGCGTTTCCTGTGTGGCGGAATTAACTGTTTCACCTTTTCGAAGTTCTTTAATAGAAGCAATCAATCCTTTTTCAGTTAGCCCTGCATCTTTTAATAATTTTGCAGAAGCATCGTTCCCTTGCAATATGGCTAGCAATAAGTGTTCTGGATTTATAAATTCATCGCCAAAAGTTTTTAATACTCCATTAGCTCTCAGCAAAACACTGTTTGCTTCCCTTCCCATTGATTGCGCAGGTTCGCCCGAAACAACAGGTAATTTCTTTATTAATTCATTCAGTTTATTTGTAACAAGATTTACCGTTACATTGTTTTTTTTAAGAAGATAATCAATAGAGGAATCTTCGGTATCAATTAATGTTTTTAAAAGATGCTCTGTTTCGATATTTGGATTTTTATTATTGAATGCAATTTGCTGTGCCTGCTGCAAGGCTTCAGAAGCTTTTACAGTGAAGTTATTTTGAGCCATATTTTTAAGTTGCTGATTTATTAAATACTAAAGAATATTAGTTGTTATAATTAGCGTACAAAATCATATCCAAAATATAAATTAGATATTATGACAGATCTATATTTCAATCTGTGTCTAAACTGCATTAAAAATTAGCCTTTTATGCTATTCCAGCAGTTTGTATATGTACGCTTTAAACTTATACAGTAGCACATTGTCTTTTACAGTATTTTTGTGCAACATTTTTATATGAAAAAGATTATTTTATCAGGATTTTTATTGTTTTCAATATTTTCATCTTTTGCTCAAAAGGGGAGATTGCTAAAAGGGATGTATTTACAATGGGGTTATAATACCGAATGGTACACAAAAAGTAATATTCATTTTAAGTTAAGCAACGGTGATAATTTTATTCTTCATCATGCAAAAGCAAAGGACAAACCAGATCTTGAAGCTATCTACAAAGCGCCCACAGAAATAACCATACCTCAATATAATTATAGGATTGGCTTTTATTTAAATGAAACACACACAAAAGCTATTGAATTAAATTTTGACCACATAAAGTATGTGGTAACAGATGGGCAGAAAGTGCGTGTAACAGGAAAAATAGGTGGTGTAAATGTAGATGGAGACAGCATTGTAGACCCAAATAATTTTCTGCATTTTGAGCATACAGATGGCGGTAATTTATTGCATATAAATTATGTGCAACAAAAAACCATAGTAATGAATACAACCAAAACCCGGCCTTTAATAAACCTGATATGGAAGGCCGGCGCAGGAATAAATATCCCACGCACAGATTTTACTTATCATGGGGATAGGTTTAATAATGATTTTCATGTAGCAGGTTATAACTTAAGTGGTGAGGCGGGTGCAAGATTGTATCT
>JAYVVD010000343.1:0-8572 GCA_043787295.1 Ferruginibacter sp.
AAATACAGATGCATACTAAAAATGATGAACTTATTTTTGGTATATTATCATTATCTAAAGAAGTAGACAGTGTTGGCAAAGCCTTTTTACAAGGGATTATACACGATATAACTGAGTTTAAAAAAATTGAAAAAAATAATCTAAGAATTGAAAAATTGGGGATGGCTGAAAGGCTTGTACGTACGCTTGCGCATGAAGTTAGAAATCCATTAAACAATATCAATCTGTCTTTAGAACAATTAATGGAAGAAATTAGGACGGACGATGCAAATCTTTATCTAGAAATAATTACAAGGAATAGTAAGCGTATAGAAACGCTCATCACTGAATTACTTGGCGCTTCCAGGCCTGAGATTATGCTTAAAGAAAACGACCTTATAGAGATATTAAAGGAGACAATTGATGCAGCATCTGATAGGTTTATACTTCGGCACATTAAATTCGAAAATTCATTTCCCGAAAAAGTGTTGACAATAAACGCTGATAAAGAAAAGTTGAAAATTGCATTTCTCAACATCATAATAAATGCAGTAGAAGCTATGAAAGATCATGGTCATCTATCTTTAAATTTAGAAGAATTAAAAGAAGAATACAGTTTATCAATTTCAGATAATGGGTGTGGAATTAGTGAAGAAAATTTGTCGAGATTATTTGAACCATATTTTACGGCAAAGAAAAATGGGATGGGATTGGGGCTTGCTGCAACAATGAATATATTGCAATCTCATAATGCCACTATTGAAGTGACATCTAAATTAGAAGTGGGAACTACTTTTTTGATTACTATACCTAAAATGTAAAAAATTATTAGTTTTGAAACTCAATTAGAAAATTAAAGTCTCAGGTAATAGTCTTTCAAAAGTTCTTTAAATTCATTTGAGTATTCGTTATCTGTATTTTTTATAGATAAGGAACATTGTGATAATTTTTTTTTGGTATTTGAAATGATTATTCCACTTCTAAAAAACGGATGGGAAGGAGAGTGAGAAACATCTAATTTTTCATCAATAAAAAGTTGTTGCGTTAAAAGTGTTTCTTCAAAATTTTTTACTTCGAAATGAGGCAGTAAAACTGCAGCAAAACCTTTGTCCGTTAAGTTTGTTTTAATAGATACAACCAATTCTACATATGCTAGTGTTGTGGCATGCATAGCCGTGTTACGTTCATCTTTATCGCTCTTTAACTGGTTTTCATAAAATGGCGGGTTACAAATTATTAATTCGTATTTCTCTGGTGCACTATAATTTGTAATTGAATTATGATGAATATTTATTCGTTTTTTCCAAGGAGATAACAGAATGTTTTCTTCTGCCTGTTTAAATGCATTTCTATCAATTTCTACTGCATCTATTTGTGCAGATGATTTTTGCGCAATCATTAATGTAAGTAGTCCTGTTCCGCAGCCGATATCTAAAATATTATCAGCATTAATTTTCTTTTCTTCTAATTTTTTTGCTACCCATGCACCAAATAAACATGCATCTGTACAAACTTTCATTGCACATTTTTCCTGATGAATGGTGAACTGTTTAAATTGAAACCAAGTATTCATTTATATTTTTAAAATTAGAATGAACTACTTGCCGTAGGTGCAATGTCAATTTTGGAGAATTCGTTTGCAAGATATTTATGATAACCTGTTACAGCAATCATTGCAGCATTATCTGTACAATATTCAAAGGCCGGTATAAAGGTTTGCCAACCCAAAGCTACACCAGTTTCTGTAAGTGTTTTTCTTAATGCACTGTTAGCACTAACGCCACCGGCTATGCAAACATTTGTAATTCCGGTTTGTAATACTGCTTTTTTTAATTTGTTTATGAGGATGCTTATAATTCTTTCCTGTACAGATGCGCAAATATTATTTAAATTTTCATCAATAAATTTTTTTCTTTCTTCTGATGTTGCTGTTAATTCTTCTTTATAAACATTGGCTGTACCTGCATTGTTTAAAAAATATAAGATGGATGTTTTTAAACCTGAAAAACTAAAATTTAAGCCTTCAATTTTTGGTTCGGGAAATTTATAAATCGCCACTCCGAGTTGCGCATATTTATCAATTAGTGGTCCGCCTGGATAAGGAAGTCCCAATAATTTTGCAGTTTTATCAAACGCTTCTCCTGCTGCATCATCAATGGTTTGACCAATAACTTTCATATTAGTTGCAGAGGTGCACAAAACTATTTGTGTATGCCCACCACTAACAGTTAAACATAAAAATGGAAACTCTGGAGCCGGATCTTGTAACAAATTAGCTAACACATGCGCTTGCATATGGTGCACAGCAATTAAAGGGATATCGAGCGATAATGCAAGTGATTTTGCAAATTGTCCACCAACAAGCAAAGCGCCAATTAGGCCTGGTGCTTGTGTGAAAGCAATGCCATCAATATCTTTTAGACCTAATCCAGATTTTTTAATGGCCGCATCAACAACAGGAACAATATTTTCCATGTGTGCACGGCTTGCAAGCTCAGGCACAACACCTCCATATTGCTCGTGTATTTTTTGTGTAGCAATAATATTGCTTAAAATTTTGCCGTTACTGTAAACTGCCGCAGCAGTTTCATCGCAGGAAGATTCTATGGCGAGTATGGTGGGATTGTTAGTTATGGTTACGGGTTGTGGGTAATTTGTAAATAGATGATAGCTGCAAATTTATAACATGCATCGGATTTTAAAAAATTAGTACATGAGCATATTAGCAAATCAGCATATTTTTCTAACTCCTTATAGCTACTACTGGATCCATTTTTGCAGCCTGCCTTGCGGGAATAATTCCTGCAAGAATTCCTACAACTATACAAATAATTACTGTAGCAAACATAAGCGGTACCGAAATAAATACAGGGAATTTGAGTGGTCCCGATAATACAAGGGTTAGAATCCATACAAAAAACAAACCTACAGCACCACCTAAAATGCACATCAGTGCGGCTTCCATTAAAAACTCAAGTAATATTGATGAGCTTTTAGCACCAATGGCTTTTTTTAAACCAATTACAGAAGTTCTTTCTTTAACTGTTACAAACATAATATTTGCAATACCAAACAGACCGACGATAAGACTTATCCCACCAATAAAACCGCCCACAATATTAAGCGTTCCAAAAAAACCAGATATAGCTTTACTAAATGCTTCTACACTGTTTAGTGAAAAATTATCTTCATCCCTTGGACCCAAACGCCTTACCTGCCTCATAATTCCTCTCAATTCCTGATACAATGCATCAGTTGTTACGCCGTCCTTTCCTTTTACAATCAATACCGGGTTAGCATTTTTTTCATCATACAGTTGTCTGCAATATTTATAAGGCATCATTATACAATGATCATAATCCCAGCCAATCATATTTTTACCTACTTTTTTAATAACGCCCACAACGGTCATCACTTTTCCTTTCACTTCAACCTGTTTACCTGCGGCTCTTTCTGCCGTCCCAAATAAACTCTCCGCATTCTCAAAACCTATAATACAAACATTGGTTCCATTGTTAAATTCGTTTGATGAAAAATAGCGACCTGCATCAAAAACCAATGGCTGCAATGCAATCTGCGGTTCATTTATGCCATATACGGCCACATTATTCAAAACATCATTTTTATAAGATAAACTTCCACCCGTCTGCATTAAAAAAGTTACGTCCTGTGTAAGTTCAGATCGTTCTTTAACCATATTCTGCTCCTCATATTTCATTACAGGCCTTGCCCTAAGTTTCCAGAAAGGTTTGTTAGGACCACCACTGTAATCCCACTTGTCTATATAGATTGTATTGCTTCCTAGGCTGCTTACTTCGTTCTGTATGTTTTGCTCTAAACTGTTTACTGTTGCCAATACACCAATAATACAAAATATACCAAACGCAACGCCCGTAAGGCTTAGCGCAGTTCTTGTTTTATTTACTTTCAATTCCTGCAGGGTTAACCTCAATGAATTTGAAAGTATATTCAGCATTTTTGCCATGCGGTAAAGTTAACAATAAAAAATACCATGTAATTTCCGGAGAGCTATTTAAAAATGCCGCTTATAATAAAATGTTGTGTTTTATTTGTCTTGTATGTTTTAGCCGGGCAAAGAAGCAGCAATGAGGGGCATTAGTGACAATTATGACTTGTTGAATTTTTTCTTTTTGGGAAATGAAAAAACCATTCACATTTCGTCTTCATTTATATATTTAGCTTTTTATTTAGGAGTAAACTTATGTAATTATCAAGTAAATCATATTTAGAATGCACTTTTAAAAATCCTTAAAAAACTCTTTTAATCCTGTTTCTTTCAATGAATGAAATCGCCCTTCTTTTCTTCTGTGCGCCTTTGTAGTTCAACCCTTAACTTTGCGCTCGCAAAAACAGCAGATGAAATACACCTCAGAAATTAACCGCCGCAAAACTTTCGCCATCATTTCTCACCCCGATGCAGGAAAGACAACCCTTACAGAAAAGTTTCTGTTATTTGGTGGTGCTATTCAAACCGCCGGTGCGGTAAAAAGTAATAAAATTAAAAAACATGCTACCTCCGATTTTATGGAAATAGAAAGACAGCGTGGAATTTCTGTTGCTACTTCCGTTATGACTTTTGAATATGATGGGCATTTAATAAATCTGCTAGATACACCGGGTCACAAAGATTTTGCGGAAGATACTTTTAGAACCCTTACAGCAGTTGACAGTGTAGTGTTGGTAATTGATTCAGTAAACGGAGTAGAACCTCAAACAAGAAAATTAATGGAAGTTATTGGCATGCGCAAAACGCCGGTAATTGTTTTTATAAATAAAATGGATAGAGATGGTAAGAACCGTTTTGAACTGATGGAGGAAATTGAAAATGAATTAAAAATACGGTTGCACCCAATGACGGTGTCCATTAACAGCGGTAAAGATTTTAAAGGGGTGTATGATTTGCATAAAAAAAGCCTAGTATTATTTTCTGCAGGCACAAAAGCCAATGACGAAAACGTTGTAGAAATTACTGACATTAATGATAAACTTTTAGACGCTAAAATAGGAGAGAAGGATGCGACAGTTTTGCGGGAAGATGTTGAATTAATTGATGGAGTTTATGGCGAATTAAATTCAGCAGATTATTTAAGTGGTAACACAGCTCCTGTATTTTTTGGAAGTGCTGTAAATAATTTTGGGGTAAAAGAAATGCTTGATACATTCGTGCGGATAGCGCCAACTCCACGTCCACGCCATACTACAACAAGAGATGTTTTACCTGAAGAAGAAAAATTTAGCGGCTTTATCTTTAAAATACATGCTAATCTTGATCCCAAACACAGAGATAGAATTGCTTTCTTAAGGGTTTGTAGCGGCAGGTTCGCACGCCATACTTATTACAACCATGTTCGGTTAGAAAAAGATATGCGTTTTACAAATCCATATAGTTTTCTTGCCCGCCAGAAAGATGTAATTGAAGAAGCTTATCCGGGCGATGTAGTTGGTTTATTTGATACCGGAAATTTTAAAATAGGAGATACCCTTACCGAAGGGGAAAATTTTTATTTTACGGGAATACCAAGTTTTTCACCTGAGATATTTAAGGAGGTGATAAACAAAGATCCGATGAAAACCAAGCAGCTTGAGAAAGGTTTGAACCAGCTTACAGATGAAGGCGTGGCGCAGCTTTTCACACAGTTTGGTGGTAATAAAAAAATAATAGGCTGTGTAGGAGAACTTCAGTTTGAAGTAATTCAATACCGTCTATTACAGGAGTATGGAGCATCTGTGCAAATGAACAGCCTGCCATTTTTTAAAGCATGCTGGCTCACAGCAAAAGATCCAAAAAAATTGGAAGATTTTACAAAATACAAACAGGTAAATATTGCAGAAGATAAGGATGGAAATGTGGTTTATTTAGCCCAAAGTGAATGGTTTTTAAATACAGAAATCAGCAATAATCCTGATATTGAATTTCATTTTACGAGTGAGATGAATAAAGCAAAATTGACTAATTAGTTAATTTGCTAACGTAAGACTGCGAAAACTCATTTATATCTTTTTTTGCGGTGAAAAGAGAATTTGAAAATTTGGAAGAGAATCAATGCCCGAAATAATATAAACCAAGTATTAATAAAACGTTTTGTCTAAGAATTTATAAAACATTTAATTTTTTTTATGTACAAAATGGATAAAACGATCGGTAAAGGAATGAGTTTTAAAGAAGCAGAAGAATAAAAACTTTTTCCGAAAGAAACTACCATTTCTGAAAGATTAAAGCAAGCCTGGTATCTTACCTGCATGGCTTATGGAATTGATCCGTTAAACCCTCCAAAAGATGGATAAGTCAGTTAGCTCATCCAGAAAACATTTATTGTAATAGGAAATATTTTTAATGATGATTTCCGAGACTTCATAAAAGTGCTGAATAAAAATGCGGTAGATTATATGTTGGTGGGCGGTTATGCCGTTATTCTTCATGGTTGCAGAAGAACAACTTGTGATATGGATATTTGGGTAAGAAACGATAAAACTAGTTACGAAAAATTAATGAAAGCTTTTTTTGAATTCGGCCTTCCTGTTTTTGATATGACATTAAAAAACTTTTTAGATACAAAAAAAATGGATGTTTTTACTTACTACGACCGTCGGCAATTGAAATAATGACACTCTTAAAAGGTTGTGATTTTGATGAATCATTCAAACTCAGCCAAATTTATTCCAATGAAGTTTTTGAAATAAGAACTATCCATTTAAATACTTTAAAACAATCAAAAAAAGGAGCGGGCCGTTATAAAGATTTAGATGATTTGGAAAAGTTGTCAGACAGAAATTAGGTTAGAAAATAATTTGCCAAATAATACTGCAAAACTCTTTGCATCTTTTCTTTGTGGTGAATTTAAATCCATTTTTATTCTTGTATAATTATAACGTATCAGTGCCTTCGATAAAATTTTAAAACTGTATATGATTAACCCGATAATAAATTTTTCTATGCATTTTTTGAGTTGAAATATTTTATCTAATCAGTAATACGTTTCCTTTTTTTACGATATCTCCACAAGCTGTTTTAGCACTGATATAATAAACATAATTGCCGGGTTCTACAGCTTTTCCTTTATACTTTCCATCCCAACATATATTTATATTAGTTGTTTCAAAAACCTTTTCTCCCCATCGGTTATAAATTATAAAGTATACATGTTGTGCTAAACCAAAACGCTGAATGCCGAAGCAGTCATTTTTGTAATCCCCATTTGGCGTAAATGCATTGGGTAAATAAAACCTGTTGTTGTCTAACCCAACCACCACTTCTATTTTGCCTGTATTTTTACATCCATTCGTATCTATACCTACAACAATATATGTTGTGGTTAATAGAGGAGAAGCAATGGGGTTAGGAATTGAATTATTATTTAATGTAGGATCTGCATTCCATATATATTGCAGTGCGCCTGTAACATTTAACGTAGCACTACTTAATAAGCAATTAATGTCGTTAGACTTTTTTGCCAATATAATTGGTAGATTATTTTGTGTAACAATCACAGAGAAATTGCTATCATAATTACACACTTTATCTTTAATGTTAACTTTGAAAGTTGATGTTGCCGGAGGGTTTGCAACAGGATTAATAATTTGGTAATTATTTAAATACGTTGAAGGGCTCCAGGTATACAAATAACTGTCGCCATTATTTCCATTTAATATCACACTTCCATTTTTACAAAAACTTTTATCAGGTGGGGCTATTATATCGTTAGGAATATTTACATCTATATGTACGGTATCCTTACTTGTACAACCATTGGCAGCAGTTCCAGTAACCACATATGTAGTATCAACATTGCCCATAAATATTGGAGCAGGGGAGTTGTAACTGCTTAAAAATACATTGGGCGACCAGGAATAAGTATTTGCACCGCTTGTTGTAAGCACAATACTTTGTGTACTGCAGATTAACGTATCGGGTATTGTTTTCACAATTGGATTAGGTTTTACGTTTACCTGAATGGTATCTCTTGAATAGCAAAAACCGTTATAACCTATAACAACCAAAATATGTGAAAGGGTATCAGTAAAAAAAGGATTGGCTATTGTGGAATCACTTACGTACAATCCATTTGACCATAAATAAGTATTTAAACCTGATGTAGTGATTAGTTGCAAATTCGTTCCTTTACAAATAGATGTATCTGCTAGCGTTTTTATAATCGGAATAGAATTTATAAAAGCCTTTACAGAATCAATATTGGAGCATCCTTGTGCATTTGTTACGGTTACAAAAAAGGTTGTACTATTTGTAACAGTAGCTGTAGCATTAGCAGAATTGCTATTCATTATTGTAGTAGTAGGAGTGCTTGTCCACGAATACGAAATAGTACCATTTGAAGTTGTAACTGCATTGAGTGCAAAACTATTTTGAGTACCACAAAAAGTTTTATCCAAACCTGCATCAACTGAAATTGAGCCGGAAACAATATTTTTTACTATACTGTCTTTACAGCCATTTATATCTGTTACAATAAGCTTAACCGGAAACGGATTTGTATTAGCGTAAGTATGAGTTGTATTTTGTCCCGTTGCAGAAGCACCATCACCAAAATTCCACTGCCATGTTACAATAGCACTA
>JAYVVD010000344.1:0-3168 GCA_043787295.1 Ferruginibacter sp.
CCTAAGTGCACAGCGGTTATCACTTCCTGCACAGTACTCATGCCAACAGCATCCCCGCCTAAAATATTCAGCATTTTATATTCAGCACGTGTTTCAAATGTTGGTCCTGTTACACCCACATAAACGCCTTGTTTAACATCGTAGTTTGCTGATAACGCAATAGCAATAGCCTTATCAATTAAATCTTTTTTATAGGGCTCACTCATATCAGGAAACCTTTTACCAAATGCTTCTTCATTTTTACCTATCAAAGGATTTATTGTTAGGGTGCTGATATGGTCATTGATAATCATTAAATCACCTACTTTAAAACTCTTATTCATACCGCCCGCTGCATTACTGATGAGCAAAGTTGAAATTCCTAAATACTTCATTACCCTTATAGGAAAAACAACTTCTTCTGTTGTATAACCTTCATAATAATGAAAACGACCGGCCATAGCCACCACTTTTTTTCCTGATAGTTCACCAAAAATTAATTTACCGCTGTGGCCTTCCACCGTGCTAAGGGGAAAATGTGGAATTGCTTCGTAAGGAATTTCTTTTTCAATTTTTATCTCTCCGGTAAAGCTTCCTAAGCCGCTGCCAAGCACAATGCCCACGAGGGGTGTTTCTTTGTATAAATGTTTTATAAACGCAACTGCTGATTCTATTTTTTGTAAAACTTCTGACATGGATAGTTCTTTTATTATTTAAATCTTTGAATACTATTTTAAAATCGGTCAAAATTACGTTGTTTCGTTTTGTTATCTTAAACGATGATATTCTTTTTACATATCTTTTATAATGTTGCATAAAAAGATGAATAAATATATAAAGATGATTAGAGCTTCGCCAATGAAAATCCACAAAGCTGCTTATTAATTCAATTAACAAAAAGTCACTTTAGTTTCTAAGACAAAGCCATAAACTTGGGTACAGTTTTTCACTATCTTCGCAAAAATTTTACAATATGAATCTTCACGAATATCAGGCAAAGGAATTATTGAAAAAATACAACGTACCGGTGCAGGAAGGCGTGGCATGCAGTACAGTTGCACAGGCAGAGGAAGCTTATCGTTTTATAAATACGCAGTACGGCAGTAAATTCGCTGTGGTAAAAGCGCAGATACATGCAGGGGGCCGCGGGAAAGGAAATATAGTGGGCCAAGAGCAGCGTGGCGTGGCAGTGGCAAAAAGTGCTGAAGATGTAAAAAGAATTGCTACCAATTTATTAGGAGGTACACTTGTAACTATACAAACAGGCGATGCAGGAAAAGTGGTAAATAAAATATTGGTTGCTCAGGATGTTTATTATGATGGCGCAAACTCTGTGAAAGAATTTTATCTTTCTATATTGTTAGACAGAACGAAAGGCGAAAACGTAATAATGTACAGTACCGAAGGTGGGATGAACATTGAAGATGTGGCTCATAATACACCAGAAAAAATATTTAAAGAATGGGTGCACCCGAGTGGAGAGTTACAGGCATTTCAGGCAAGGAAGATTGCTTTTAATCTTGGACTTAGTGGCGAGGCTTTAAAAAGTTGCGTAAAGTTTGTAACCAATTTATACAAAGCTTATGTAGGGCTTGATTGTGGTATGCTGGAAATAAACCCGTTATTTAAAACAAGTGATGATAAAATTATTGCCGTTGATTGTAAAATGAATGTTGATGACAATGCGTTGATGCGTCATGCAGATATTATGGCATTAAGAGATGTGAGTGAAGAAGATCCTACAGAAGTGGAAGCAGGAAAATTTAATTTGAATTTTGTAAAATTAGATGGGAATGTTGGGTGTATGGTAAATGGTGCAGGGCTTGCAATGGCAACAATGGATATGATTAAATTAAGTGGTGGTGAGCCTGCAAACTTTTTAGATGTGGGCGGTACAGCAAATGCACAAACTGTTGAAGCCGGTTTTCGTATTATAATGAAAGACCCGAAAGTTAAAGCAATTCTTATAAATATTTTTGGAGGTATTGTACGTTGTGATAGAGTAGCGCAAGGAGTTATTGATGCTTACACGAGCATTGGTAATATTGAAATACCGATTATTGTTCGTTTACAGGGAACAAATGCTGATGTAGCAAAAAAATTAATTGATGAAAGTGGCTTAAAAGTTCAGAGTGCTATTTTACTCAGCGAAGCTGCTGATTTGGTTGGTAAAGCAGTAGCTTAAATTGATTGTTGGTTGAAGATTTTAGCGTGAAGATTTAGGGGATCCGTTCATTTACTTGAACGGATTTTTTATTGGACTTTACCGCTTCATTTTGCAATAGATGACATCTTTTAAAAAGATCTCATCTATTTATTTAAACAATCTTAAACCTTATAAAAAATAGGATGTAAAACAAAAAACTTCTCCAAATTTGAAGAAGTTTTCAGAGTAAGTAAATATAGGATACTATGATTTTGGAACCAAAACAGCATCCACTACGTGTATTACACCATTACTTTGATTAACATCTGCAATAGTTACATAAGATTTGCCACCTGAAGTATCCATGATTTGTACTTTTTTTCCTTTCAAAGAAAAAGTAAGGCTTGGCCCTGCAACTGTTGCTACAGATAATTTACCACCATTAGCTTTAATTTTTGCAACTAATTCTTTTGCACTTATTTTTCCTGCAATAACATGGTAAGTTAATACAGTCTGCAACATTTTTTTATTCTCTGGCTTCAACAAAGTTTCTACTGTACCTTTTGGCAATTTATTAAACGCCTTGTTAGTTGGAGCAAATACAGTAAATGGTCCTGCGCTTGATAAAGTTTCTACAAGTCCTGCTGCTTTTACAGCTGCTACTAATGTTGTATGATCTTTGCTGTTAACTGCATTTTCTACAATATTTTTAGAAGGATACATAGCAGCACCACCTACCATAACTGTTTTCTCCATTTGTGCAGTTGCAGTAGTAGTAGCCATTGCTATTGCTGCAAGCATAAATAAATTTTTAATTTTTTTCATAATTTTTTTGTTTTAAGACATTTTTATTGTCTGTTCATTTACGGCAACTTATAATTGTTGGTTTTACTAAACTCTAAAAAAAATAAGGGAATTAAATATGTATAAAAAAAAGCAGCATGAAAATGCTGCTTTTTTTTAATCGAATATTTTTAGTAATCGGTTTGGTTTGGTTTAGGTTTGGGCTTGGGTATATTTTTTTTATCATCTACAATTGCCGG
>JAYVVD010000345.1:0-8752 GCA_043787295.1 Ferruginibacter sp.
TCTTCCAGCATTGCTTTGGCCCTAGTATATTGGCTTCGGCTCGTGCTTTCTTCAATATCCAGCATCTGCCCAATTTCTTTGTGGGAATAGCCTTCTATAGCATATAGGTTTAATACTGTTTTGTAGCCTAATGGTAACATGCGTATGCATTCCACTACTTGTTTTGCCTGTAAAATGCTAGGTATCATATCTTCTTTAGTATGAAAAGAATTGGCGTGTATTAAGTCAACTGTTTCAGAAAACTTTTTATTTTTCTTTAGCACATTTATACAGGTATGTACAATAATTCGTCTAATCCAACCTTCAAGTGCACCTTCGTTCCTGTATTGGTGAAGTTGTGTAAAGATTTTTATAAAGCCTTCCTGCAACATGTCTTCTGCATCTTCTCGGCTTTTTGCAAATCGATAACAAACAGCAAGCATGCGGGGACTGTAGCGGTCGTACAGTGCCTCTTGCGCAGCAGCATTATTTTTAAGTGTTCCGGCAAGCATTTGCTCTTCGGTCATAAGTTAGGGTTTTATCATATAAATATAGACAAATTTTGTTGTAAAAATGCTGCTTGTGTGTAATTTGAGTTCACCCGTTTATATCAATAACTCTCCCTTCATTTCTATAGGGATATCCAATCCCATCATTTTTAAAATTGTAGGCGCAACATCGCCAAGTTTACCCGGTTTTACGGTTCCTTTCCATTCATTGTCAATAATAAAAAAGGGAACAAGGTTTAAAGTATGTGCAGTATTAGGTGTACCATCATCATTTATTTCGAAATCAGCATTGCCGTGATCCGCTAATAAAAAAACAGTATAATCTTTTTCAAGTGCTTTTTTTACTACCTTTTCAACACATTCATCCACTGTTTCCACTGCTTTTATTACAGCGTTCCATACGCCTGTGTGGCCCACCATATCTGCATTTGCAAAGTTCAGGCAAATAAAATCAGGTAAAGTATTTTCAATGGCCGCTACTACTTTATCTGTTACCTCGTAAGCACTCATTTGAGGCTGTAAATCGTAAGTAGCCACCTTGGGCGATGGTACCATAATTCTTTTTTCGCCTTCAAAAACCATTTCTCTTCCACCACTAAAAAAGAAACTTACATGTGGGTATTTTTCTGTTTCTGCTATACGTAGTTGCGTTTTACCTGCCGCTGCAATTACCTGACCAATGGTATTATCCAAATTGTCTTTATCATACATTACAAAAACGTTTTTGTAGGTATGATCATAATTTGTCATGGTTGTATAATGTAGATCCAACTTATGCATATCATGCAGAGGTATATCTACCTGTGTAAGTACTTCAGTAATTTCCCTGCACCTGTCTGTTCGAAAATTGAAGCACAATACCGCATCGCCATTTTTTATTTTCGTATCGCCTGCGTTTTCATTAATGAGTGGCATAATAAATTCATCAGTAATATCTTTTTTGTAAGATGCCTGAACGTATGCTAATATATCGCTAGTTTTTTCACCTTTGGCATTTACCATTGCATCGTAAGCAATCTTTACCCTTTCCCATCGTTTATCTCTGTCCATTGCAAAATATCTACCCGTAACAGTAGCTATTTTTCCGGTGGTTGCAACAAGATGTTGTTGTAATTCCTTTAAAAAATCATACCCGCTTTTTGGGTCCGTATCTCTTCCATCAGTAAAAGCATGTATTAGTACATTATGAAGATTTTGTGCTGCACACAAACTAGTGATAGCTTTAATATGGTTGATGTGTGAGTGAACGCCACCGTTGCTGACAAGCCCCATCAGATGAAGGGTTACATTATTTTTTTTTGCAAATTCAATACTGCTTAAAAGCTGCTCGTTTGTTTCAAAACTCTTATCTCTAATAGCAACATTAATACGTTGTAAATCCTGATATACTATTCTTCCCGCTCCCAGGTTTAAATGCCCAACTTCACTGTTACCCATTTGTCCTTCAGGCAATCCTACAGCTTCGCCGCAAGTAACGAGGGTACTGTTAGGGTAATTTTTGTATAGTGAACTTACAAATGGAGTTTTTGCATGTTGTATGGCATCGCTGCTTTTTACTTTTCCAAGTCCCCAACCATCCATTATTATAAGAATTGTTTTTTTATTTTGCATGTTACAAAGCTATGTTTCTTTGCAGTTGTTGTAAAAAAGAATAGATATTTGTTATAAACAAGCCAAACAAAGATTAAAAAAAAATATAAAATTGGTATGGCATACTTTTAGCAAAGAGGGTCTAAACTAATATAAACTATGAAAAAAATATTTACTATACTTGCCACTGTTTTTGCGCTTAGTTCTTTCACAACTTTTACAGGTATAAATGATGTAGTGAATGCCATTAAGTCCGGCAATGCAGCTTCTGTTTCAAAATACTTTGATAATACTGTTGAAATTACAGTTAATGGTAAGAGTACCAATTACAGTAAAGCACAAGGTGAAGTTGTTTTAAGAGATTTTTTTGCCAATAATACCGTTAAATCTTTTTCTGTTTTGCATCAGGGTGAAAGTGGTGGTGCAGAATTCTGTATCGGTACTTTAGCTACATCAAATGGTAATTACAGAATTACCCTTAATCTAAAACAGAAAGGAGATAAACAAACCTTGCAGGAAATTAAATTTGAAAAATAAGTACTTTAAAGGTTAATAATTTAGACTCCTGCAATTGCGGGAGTTTTTTTATTTGATCCCAATAAGATTTTTTCTATTTGTTTCGAATTGAAGCAATAACAACTGTTTATTAACTTTGCAAATATGAAGTACAAAACTGCACTCAACAATTTAATAAAGAATGCACTGGCAGAAGATATTGGAGATGGTGATCATTCTACTTTATCAACTATTAACACAGATGCAATTGGAAAAGCGGTATTAAAAATAAAGCAAGATGGTATACTCGCAGGCATGGAAGTAGCAGAAACAATCTTTCGTTATGTGCAACCCGATATTATTTTTACCTCTTTTAAAATAGATGGAGATGAAATAAAGTTTGGTGAAACTGCATTTGAGGTTTCCGCTAAAGTTCATACAATACTTACCTGCGAACGCCTTGTGTTAAATAGTATGCAGCGCATGTGTGGGATAGCTACTCTTACTAAAAAATACGTAAATAAACTGAATGGTTATAAAACGAAGATATTGGATACCAGAAAAACTACTCCAAATTTTAGACTGCTGGAAAAAGCGGCAGTTAGAATTGGAGGAGGAACAAACCATCGTTTCGGTTTATACGATATGATTATGTTGAAAGACAACCATATTGATTACAGCGGCGGAATTGAAAAAGCAATTATTAAGGCTTACAATTATGTACAACAAAATAATTTGAATTTAAAAATTGAAGTGGAGACGAGAAGTTTGGAAGATGTTGAAAAAGTAATGCAAACAGGTAGAGTAAATATTATTATGTTGGATAATTTTACTCCGGAAAAAATAGTGGAAGCGCTTAAAATAATTGATGGTGAGTATGAGACTGAAGCAAGCGGCGGCATTAATTTAGATAATATTGAAAGCTATGCGGCAACCGGTGTTAATTATATAAGCAGCGGTGCTGTAATACATCAGGCAGTGAGTTTAGATTTGAGTTTGAAAGCAATAATTGTTCAATAAAATTGTTTTATAGTTTAGGGTTGCGGGTGAATAGTTACGGGTTTATTAAAGTGAAGAACCCAAAATAAAATCAATAACTTTTAAACTTTACCGTTGACCCACAACTTGTAACCCGCAACATATCAGTATGTCTAAAAAAATAAATTCTTTGTCGGGGCTTGTTTACTCAACAGATCCTAATTTTAAAATAAAGGAAAATATTACAGAGGAAGAACAAACCCTTCTTCCTGCTGAGCAGAAAATAAAGATAAGGCTCGATAAAAAACACAGAGGAGGGAAAACCGTAACATTGATAGAAAATTTTGTGGGCGCAAATGCTGATAAAGAGGATATAGGTAAAAAATTGAAAGCTGTATGCGGCACGGGGGGCTCGGTAAAAGATGGCGAAATTTTAGTGCAGGGAGATAACAGGGATAAAGTTTTACAATGGCTTTTGAAAAATGGGTTTAAAAATTCAAAAAAAATTTAAGGTATGGTCAGTAAAATATCAGAAGGCGTTAATGTGAGCGTGGAAACATTTTATCAGGCAGAGTACAGCAACCCTTCCAACAGCGAATTTATGTTTGCTTACAGAGTTACCATTGAAAACACAAACAGTTTTCCGGTAAAACTGTTAAGCCGTAATTGGATTATTTTTGACAGCAACGGGATTACCAGAGAAGTAGAAGGAGAAGGTGTTATTGGCATACAACCTGTGATAAACCCAACAGAAAGATACCAATACATAAGTGGTTGCAATCTTAACACAGATATTGGTAAAATGAAGGGCAGTTATTTGTTTGAAAATATCTTAAATAAAAGTACTTTTTCAGCTATTATTCCCTCTTTTGAAATGTACACGCCATTTAAATTAAATTAGTTCAAAATAAATATTTTTGTATTTTTACTTATGCTAATGGTTGTTAGGATTTAGTTAACAGCTATAAAGTCTACCATCATTTAGAATTACAAAGAGGATAAATTAATAAAAATGGCTAAGATAATTTTTAATAATAAGGATAACACTTTTTATCAGGATTTAAAACTCAGTGTCGACGGATATTTTAAAGATAATAATATCAGCAAAACTGGAGATTGGAGATTGTTTATAAAAACTTTTCTTTTAATAGGAGGTGTTTTGGGGATTTATCTGGTTTTGATGAATGTAAATTTACAATGGCTACCTGCGCTTTTGCTCTGTATACCATTGGGTTTTTTAATGGCATGTATAGGTTTTGCAGTTATGCACGATGCAAACCATGGCAGTTATAGCCCCAATACTAAATTGAATGATTTTTTAGGTTTATCAGCTAATGCATTGGGTGCAAGTTCTTATTTCTGGAAACAAAAACATAACATTATTCACCATACGTATACCAATATAGATGGTATTGACGATGATATTGCCAAGAGCCCAATCATCCGCCAATGCGAATCTCAAAAATGGGTGCCTGCTCATAAAGTACAGTATTTGTACATGCCTTTTATTTATGCATTATCAGTTATATTTTGGGTATTCATAATGGATCCTACAAAATATTTCAGTAAAAAAATTAACGGTACAGAATTGTGGAAGATGAATACAAAAAACCACATAATTTTTTGGGTTACAAAAATTTATTATCTAACAGTTTTTGTGGCTTTGCCCATTTATGTTTGGGGTTTGGGTGGCTGGTTTGCAGGTTATATGATTGCTAATATGACTTTAGGTGTTACACTTTCATTTGTATTTCAATTAGCACATGTGGTTGAAAACACAGAATTTGAACATATTGCTTTAGACCAAACAAAACATATTGACACCGCATGGGCTGAACATGAATTAAAAACAACCAGCAATTTTGCCATGAAAAGTAAAGTTATTTCATGGTTTGTTGGTGGGTTAAATTACCAGATTGAGCACCATCTATTTCCGAAAGTCAGTCATGTACATTACCCTAAAATAAGTAAAATTGTACAGCAAAAATGCAAGCAGTATAACATGCCTTACAATTATTATGATACTTTGGGTCAGGCTGTTGCATCGCATTTTAGGGTTATGAAAGAGCTGGGTAAAAAACCAGAGACACAGGTTGCACTTGCAGCTGCATAATTTTCTTTATTGTATTTCCTGAAGCATGCATTTATCTTTATTAATTGAAAGTGAATGCACTACACCACATTTTAATGCAAAGTTGTTTCTTTGATGACCTACCGGAAAGTCAAAACAGATAGGGTAGTTATATTCGGAAACTTTCTCCAATACTATTTGTTCCAGTGTTTTTCCGAAAGCTTCTCCGTCGTCATCTTTTTTTATTTTAAACCCACCTATTATTAATGCAGAAAGATGAGCCAATTTTCCGCTTCTTTTAAGGTTGAAGAACATTCTATCAATACTGTACAAATATTCTCCGGTGTCTTCTACAAACAATATTTTATTTTTTGTATTGATATCGCTTTTAGATGCAGCAAGGCTTTCAAGCGTTTTCAAATTGCCGCCAACGAGTATCCCCTTTGCAATTCCATTTTGATTATTTGAATTTAACGGAATGTTGTAAAACATTTTTTCTCCCAATAAACATTTCCTTATACTGTCTAAAGTTTCTAATTGTATAGGTTCTGCAATGGCAGGATTTACAAAACTGTTGCACATTTTTGAATGTAGAGTTACGATACCGAATTTTTTATTAATATGGCTATGTAAAACTGTTGCATCGCTAAAACCAATAATCCATTTAGGCTTTTTTACAAACGTTGAAAAATTTAGCTTATCAATAATTCGAACAATACCATAGCCGCCTCTTGCGCACATAATTGCTTTTACATTTTCATCATCGAGCATTTCCTGAAAATCTGCCAAACGTTCCTCATCAGTTCCGCCAAACGTGAAATCTTTTTTACCGATGCTGCTGCCCACTTTTATTTTGAAATCCCAGGATTCAATCATATTTATTGCATCTGCGCAATCTGCGACAGAAATAAAACCCGCAGGGCTTGCGATGGCAATAATGTCTCCTTTTTTGAGATAGGGTGGAATTTTGCTTGTCTTAAAACCATCTTCGTTAGTTGATAAGCTTGCTGACATTGCTTTTAAAGAACCCATTGCTAAAAATGCAGCAGATATAAATTTTTTTCTTTGCATGAATTATAGGTTGTACTATTTGTAAATCTACGTTTGAAAATACTGAAATTTCGCTATTGGGTGTACATTCGATATTTTTGCAAATTAACAGCACTGTTCTATTGCATAATAAAAGTTTAATAGTAATAGAAAAGATGAAATGTGCGACGCCACCGAAGATGAACATAGCTGCTGTTTAAGCCGGGCTACAAAATTTATTTTGTAGCCAATGGCCATAAAAATTAATAAATATGACTGATCCAAAAAGATACTTAATTACTTCGGCATTGCCTTACGCAAACGGACCTAAACATATTGGCCACCTTGCGGGTGCATACTTGCCTGCGGATATTTACGTGCGGTACTTGCGTGCACTAAAAAAAGATGTTGTGTATGTGTGTGGAAGCGATGAACATGGCGCTGCTATTACCATGCAGGCCATAAAAGAAAAAACCACGCCTCAGGCAATAGTAGATAAATACCATGCAATGCTAAAAAGCAACATGGAGGATCTGCGTATTTCGTTTGATATTTACCATCGTACCTCCTCGGTTATTCACCACGAAACAGCACAGGAGTTTTTTACCATGCTCAACAACAATGGTGATCTAGACCAAAAAGAAACGGAGCAGTTTTTTGATGAGGAAGCACAATCATTTTTAGCTGACAGATACATTACCGGCACATGCCCTGTATGTGGGTATGAAAGCGCATTTGGCGACCAGTGTGAAAGATGCGGAACATCGTTAAGTCCGGAACAATTAATAAACCCACGGAGTACGCTGAGTGGCAAAACGCCGATAAAAAAAGCAACTACACACTGGTATTTACCTTTAAACAAGCATGAAACATTTTTACGCAAGTGGATTTTAGAAGTTCATAAAGACGATTGGAAAACCAATGTGGTAGGCCAATGCAAAGGATGGATAGAAATGGGTTTGCAGCCTAGGGCTGTTACGAGGGATTTGGATTGGGGTATAAAAGTACCCGGCGCTGACGGAAAGGTTTTGTATGTATGGTTTGATGCACCCATTGGATACATAAGTGCAACAAAGCAATGGGCAATAGATAATGACAAAGACTGGAAACCATACTGGTATAATGCAGATACTAAACTGGTGCATTTTATTGGAAAAGATAATATTGTTTTCCATGCAATTATTTTTCCGGTAATGTTAAAATTGCATGGCAATATTTTGCCTGATAATGTGCCAAGTAATGAGTTTATGAATTTGGAAGGAGATAAGATGAGTACGAGCCGAGGATGGAGTATTGAAATGGAAGATTATATAAATGACTTTGTAAAAAAGGAAAACGGTGGCGACCAAATGGTGGATGCACTGCGGTATTATTTAACAGCCATTGCACCCGAAACCAAGGACAGTGAATTTACTTGGAAAGGGTTTCAGGATGCTGTAAACAGTGAGCTGGTGGCTGTTTTTGGAAATTTTATAAACAGAGCTTTTGTTTTAATGCACAAATTATGTGGGGGAAAAGTACCAAGGTTTCACAATGAAATAATGGATGATGCGGATAAACAAATGCTGGAAGAAATAAAAATTACAAAGCAAAAAATTGAGCAGAATATTGAAGCATATAAATTTAGAGATGCGCAGGCAGAAGTAATTGACCTTGCACGCAAAGGCAACAAATATATGCAAGATAAAGAACCGTGGATTGTTGCAAAACAAACCACAGACCACGGACAACTGACTACAGAAGCACAAGCGCTTGTAGACAACTGCATGCACATATGTTTGCAGCTAACAGCGAACCTTGCAATCTTTATTAATCCATTTTTACCAAATGCCTCAAAGAGATTGTGTGTGATGATGAAGACGGTTGACAAGATGCTGGATTGGGAAAATGCAGGCTCAGTAAAATTGTTAAGTGTTGGATATTCATTGCGACCGCCTGAACTTTTATTTAGAAAAATAGAAGACACAGAAGTAACCGAGCAGGTGGAAAAATTAAAAATTAAAAGCGCAGTTATAAAGATGGAAAATAAGACAACGGGCGACGGACAACAGATAAATGACACGCCACAAAAAGCAGTTGGAAGTGTACAATTGACAAACGA
>JAYVVD010000346.1:0-8798 GCA_043787295.1 Ferruginibacter sp.
AGAAAAAAGAATTGTTTCATGAAATTATTTTAGTTTGATTAAATTTTATTAGATCCAAAATATTAAAAGGGGAGCTGATCGCTATTTCATAATTCGCAATTTTAGTTCAATATTCTTTTCCACTTTTAGGGAAAAATATGAACAACTTCTTTTTGTTTGAGCTTGTCAAACTACCCAATACCATTTACTTTAAAGTTATATTAACCCTATAAATTAATTTTTGATTAGTTTAAAATACTCGCATCTTTTTCTATCACCGCTTTTTCTTCTTCCTTTATTTTTGCCCAGCCACCCAATACGTTCCGTACATTATTTATACCTTCTTTTTTTAAAATAGAAAGGGCAATTACACTCCGATAGCCACCTGCGCAATGCACATATAAATTTTCGGCTTCTTCAAACTGTGCAAGCAACGCCACGTCCGTCATGTCACTTAATGGTAAATTTACAGATCCCTTCAAATGCCCATCAGCATGTTCAACTTCTCTGCGTACATCCACAATAGTTAAATTGGGATCATGGGGTATATCCATCATCAACTCATCAGCCTCCACATCTATAATCATGTCTGTTTTCTCTCCGGCATTCCGCCATGCATCAAAGCCGCCGGTTAATACACCACTCATCTTATCGAAGCCGACTCTTGCAAGGCGTATAACGGTTTCTTCTTCTTTTCCCGCGGGTGTAATTAAAATAATTTTTCTGTCAAATGGCAACAGGCTTCCTGCCCATTCTGCAAATCGACCTTCCAGCCCAATAAATAAAGAGCCAGGTATAAAACCTTTAGTAAATTCCGTGGCAGGTCTGGTATCTAAAACAATTGTATCTTCTTTAGCAAGCTGTTTGAACTGGTCTATACTTAAGGGTTGTATTCCCTTTTTTTTTACGGATTCAATGGCTTCATATCCCTGTTGGTTTATGCCTGCATTCACTGCAAAATAAACAGGCGCTGTGGAAAGACCGGTTGTTACAGCGGTTATAAAATCTTCTTTGGTTTGTAGCTGCAGAGCATGGTTGTTTTTTCTTTCCTGTTCCATGGTACTAAAAGTATTTGAACCAAGGTTTTTGCCGCAACTGCTGCCGGGCCCATGTGCCGGGTAAACAATTACGTCATCAGGTAGTGGTAATATTTTTTTTGTAAGTGTATCATACATAATTCCTGCAAGTTCTTCGCTGCTTAAGTCGCCACTGCTCAGGTCAGGCCTCCCTACATCTCCTACAAATAATGTATCACCCGTAAATATTGCATGTGGCTTATCTTTTTCATCCATCAATAAATAACAGGTGCTTTCTAATGTGTGGCCTGGCGTATGTATTATTTTAAAAGTTATGTTACCCAGTTTATATATTTGTCCATCTAAAGCATTTTCTACTTTAAAACTGGTTTGTGCACCTGGTCCGTAAATAATAGGTGCGCCTGTTGCATTACTCAGGTCGATATGTCCGCTTACAAAATCTGCATGAAAATGCGTTTCAAAAATATATTTTATGGATGCATTTCTTTCTTTTGCCATCAAAATATATTCTTCAATATCTCTCAATGGATCTATAATGGCTGCTTCACCATTGCTTTCAATATAATAAGCCGCTTCGCTTAGGCAGTTGGTATAAAGTTGTTTTATATACATATTTTTTCAATTATTACTTGACACAATTTACAAAATAAAAAAGCGTTCCGATTATATCGGAACGCTTTAAAAATACTTTTGATTAACCTTTAGGCAACTAAATCGTCAACCAAATTGGTAATTTCTTCTATACGTTTATAGTTAACCGTATAATAAATAAATTTACCGTCACGTTGAGTGCTTACAATTCCTGCTCTGCGTAAAATAGCAAGGTGTTGAGAAGCTACAGATTGCTCTAAGCGCATGCGAACATAAATTTCTGTAACGGTGATTTTCTTTTCTGTTTCTACCAGTGTTAGAATTTGTTGCCTTAATTTGTGGTTAAGTGCTCTTAAAACAAGGGCTGCTTTTTTTAAATTGTGATAATTAATTTTTAAAACATTATCACTGGATTCTAGTGCAGATTTTACCTGCTCATCGGTCTGAGTTGCAATCATAACTTTTAGGGGGATTTTAAAGTATTTGAACTATTTAATCAATGCAAATATAAGAATTAGTGTGCATCTGAATTTGTTCAAATATGTTAAAAATAAAATCCCACAATTTTAGATTCCATTATAAAATTCTTTTGCGTAGAGTGGGGCTGCTGCTGCAAGTGGAGCAAATATTTTTTCCGAAAATTTTTTGTAAGATAACATGTTGATTGAATTATATATAGGTCCAACTGTTGCGAACAAAGCTTGGTCATTGGTAACTATATTCTTAAATTTCCCCATACCATTTCCAAAAAATAATATTTTATAATTGAACATTTCTTCTTCAAAAAATTGCTTGTTTATGACAATTGCACAAGCAGCAACAAGTTCTTCTAAATGTTGGTTGTAAAGGGCTGTGTAAACTTCCATGCGGCGGGCATCAATCATAGGGCAATAGTGAAGTGTTCTATCTTGTTGTTGAGCCTGCATACTATGTGCCATAGCTTCTAATGTACCTATTGTAATTAGCGGAATATTTAATGCATAACAAAATCCTTTTGCAGCGGCAAGCCCTACCCGCAATCCTGTGTATGAGCCTGGGCCAATTGTACAGCCAATTGCATCAATTTCTTTAAATGATATGTATAAATCGTTTGTAAGTTTTTGTATGGCGCTGTGTAAAAAGGAAGCATGTTGTTTTTGCGCATCATTTGTAAAATGCTGCAAAATTATTCCATTTTTTGCAATGCTTACGGAGGCGGTTTCCAGAGAACTGTCAATGTTTATAATAGTAGCCATTATATTTTTCTATTTGCTGCCCCCAATCCGGCCGAAGGCAAAAATCTTTCATCCGTTAAAGAGAGTTTTTGTAGCAAAGCATAAACCTGTTGCACGCCAATTTTATTGCACCATTCAAACGGTCCGTATGGATAATTGGTACCTAATTTCATAGCAATATCTATATCCGACTCTGTACTTACAGCTTCATCCTTTGCGTAATATGCTTCATTAATAATCATGGCAATAATTCTTGCACTAACAAACCCTGAATCATCAGGTACGGTAATGTATTTTTTATGTAGTTGTTGCAATACTTTCTCCGCTTCAGCACTTACTTGTCCGGCTATTTCCCATAGGTCATTTTCAATAAAGCCGGGCCATCCATTTATTCTTAAAATATTTTTGTTGTGTTTATTTTCCGCTAGGGTTGCTACCATACTGTTTATAAAAACGGGCTTAGTAATGCTGTTGTAATCTTCACTCGCATTTTCCCTTAGGTCAAAATAAGCATCACCATTTTTATTAGCAAAAAATGAGTCTGTTGTGTCTGTAAAAGTCCATATTACATCTTTACCTGTCGTCTGCAAAAAATCATAAATTCTGTCTTCAGCCAAAACAACAATTTCCATTATAATATTTTCAGCAAAAATACGTGCTATAAAGAGGATATATTTGCCTGATAAAAAAAATAATTATGGATAAAGTCATTATTAAAACTGATTTGGCTCCTGCTCCCATAGGACCATATAACCAAGCGGTAAAAGCAGGAAACCTATTGTTTGCGTCTGGTCAAATTGCACTTAATCCTGCAACAGGGGAGTTGGTAAACGCTACCATTGCAGAAGAAACAAATCAGGTAATGAACAACATTGCCGCTATATTAAAAGAAGCTGGCGCAAGCTTCAATAATATTGTTAAGACAACGATTTTTTTAAGTGATATGAGTTTGTTTGGGGAGGTAAATGAAATTTACGGCAGCTATTTTACCGGAGATTATCCTGCAAGGGAAACTGTTGCGGTTAAAGGGCTTCCTAAAAATGTCAACATAGAAATAAGCGTAACAGCGTTTTTGTAACAATGATATTAATTACTGCAAAAGTTCATCCCTATTTAATTGAGACCTTTCAAAACAAAGGTTATGAAGTATTGTATGAACCTGAAATTTCTTACGCTGAATTGTTGGCTGTTGTACCCGAGGTAAATGGGCTGGTAGTAACCACCAGACTAAAAATTGATAAGACTGTAATAGATGCTGCGTCGGCATTGCAATGGATAGGCCGCTTAGGAAGTGGGATGGAATTAATTGATACGGAATATGCAGCTACAAAAAATATTGTATGCCTGAGCAGTCCCGAAGGAAACAGAAATGCCGTTGGTGAACATGCGCTTGGTATGTTGCTAAATCTTGCAAATAAAATAGCCAAAAGTAGTAGTGAAATAAAAGAAGGTAAATGGGTGAGAGATGAAAACAGGGGTATCGAGATATCAGGTAAAACCATTGGTATTATAGGCTATGGAAACACGGGAGAGGCATTTGCAAAAGTACTTTCAGGTTTTGATGTTACCATGTTGGGCTACGATATTAATAAAAATGGTTTTGGCGGTACATTTATTCGTGAGGCGAGTCTGGAACAGATTTGCAGGTATGCAGATGTGATCAGTTTTCACGTTCCGCTAAGCGATGATACAAAGCACATGGCCAATGATGCTTTTTTTGATAAGCTCAAAAACCATCCTTTTATCATTAATACATCCCGTGGCAATGTTGTTGAAACTGCGGCATTGATTAATGCTTTACAAAACTGTAAAATTAAAGGCGCAGCATTAGATGTACTGGAAAATGAAAAGCTTGAAACTTTATCATTAACAGAAAAGCAGCAAATGGATTTTCTTTTAAGTCAGGATAATGTGCTTATTACACCGCATATTGCCGGCTACAGCAACGAGGCTTTCTTAAAAATGAGCGAAGTGCTGATTACTAAGCTTGCGCAGCTTAAAATTGCCTGATATTTGGGAGCTATCTAAAAGACTTTTTCTTATATTTGTATATCTACAACGCTCCAGCAAAATGGAGCGTTGTATTTTTTTTAGTAAAACTCAAAAAGAATTGTATGTCTGATACTAATTACGTAACACAGGAAAACTTTGACAAACTTCAAATAGATCTTCACAAATTAAAGAGTGTAGACAGACCTGCGGCAAGTGCTGCTATTGCAGAAGCAAGAGAAAAAGGTGATCTTAAAGAGAACGCAGAATACGATGCGGCTAAAGAAGCCCAGGGCTTGCTTGAAGCAAGAATAAATTATTTGGAAGGGGTAGTTTCTACCGCACGTATATTAGATGAAACAACTATTGATACAGGTAGAGTTAGTATTTTAACTAAAGTTACATTACTGAATTTAACTACAAAAAAGACAGTTACTTATCAAATCGTATCAGAAAACGAAGCTGATTTAAAGCAGGGAAAAATCTCTGTTACTTCGCCGATTGGCAAAGGTTTGCTGGGAAAGGTAAAAGGGGAAATTGCAGAGGTGAATGTGCCTGCAGGTGTTTTAAAGTTTGAAGTAAAAGAAATTTCTATCTGATAGGATTTATCTAATTTACAATCCGTTCAACTAATGTGAACGGGTTTTTTATTTCACAAATAAGTTACAACCATGTCTATATTTTCCAAAATAATTTCCGGCGAAATACCTTCTTATAAAATTAAAGAAGATGAAAATTTTATTGCTTTTTTAGATGTGTTTCCGTTGGTTAAAGGGCATGTTTTAGTAGTGCCTAAAATAAAAGTAGACAAACTTTTTGATTTGTCGGATAACTTACTCTCAAAAATGCTTGTGTTTGCCAAACCCATTGCACATGCTATTGAGTCAAGCTTTCAATGCAAGCGTTGCGGCATCAGTGCAATCGGTCTCGAAGTACCACATGCACACCTCCATCTTGTTCCCATCAACACAGCAGATGATTTAAATTTCACCCGCCCTAAAACATCTTTTTCTCCAGATGATATGATAGCCATTCAACAGCAACTCATCAGTAAATTAGTTGGTTAATAATTTTGATAGACTTTTAAGAAATGAGTGGATGAAAATATTATCCCTGCTTAACCCTTTTCGGATTATTAGCTATAAAACTTTTCCAGTTATTTTTATCACTACCGCCAAGTGTAAGTAAATTGCTTTCCTGAAAATGATGGCAAAGTGCCACGGCCAAGGCATCTGAGGCATCAAGCGTTGTATGTTCTCCTTCAAATTTTAAAATAGATTGAAGCATTTTTAAAACCTGCAGTTTATCTGCATTGCCATTGCCGGTTATAGATTGTTTTACTTTTTTAGGTGAGTATTCTGTAACCGATAATCCGGCCTGCATGGCAGCAGCTATAGCAACGCCTTGTGCACGGCCAAGCTTAAGCATGCTCTGTACATTCTTACCAAAAAAAGGAGCTTCAATAGCAAAGCAGGTAGGTTTATGCTCCTGTATAATTGCTGCAACCCTGCTGTGTATTTTTTCTAAACGTTCGTAAGCATCCTGCCTGGCAGATAATTTTAAAACGCCCATATCTACAAGCGATACTGTTTTATCTTTCACTTTTATAATGCCATATCCCATCACAATTGTACCGGGATCAATACCTAAAATTATTTTTGTTGTCTTTTGCAATACGGACGCTATTTTTACCAAAATTTATATCTGCACAAAAGTATCAAAATATTATTCAACTGGTTTCTCGGCCCCTTAATCTTCTTGTTTCTTAGCTGGAGTTTATACAAACAGGTTGCTCACCAGCCCGATCTTGCAAACAGATGGAGGCAGATAAAGAGCAGTTTTGAAAACCCTGCATTGTGGTTTGTTTTTTTGTTGATGTTATTAAACTGGGGGCTGGAAGCAATTAAATGGCAATTACTCCTTCGCCCATTAGAGAAACTATCTTTTACAAATGCATTTAAAAGTGTATTGGCGGGTTGTAGTATAACCATGCTAACACCAAACCGTGTAGGCGAATATGGTGGTCGTATTTTATATGTAAAAGAAGAGAATCGTTTAGATGCAATACCATTAACGATCTTAGGAAGTGTAAGCCAGCTTTTTATAACATTGCTTATGGGCACACTCGGTCTTATTTATTTAAAATATTTTAGCCAGAATAAGCAGCTTTTTAATTCGTTGCCTGCATACACAGAAGATATTTTATTGTATATAAGTGCATCTGCCGCAGCTTTTTTAATACTTATTTATTTAAAAGTTGGCTTATTTGTTAGGTTATTAAACAATATTAAGTGGCTTAAAAAAATATCCATACACATAATATTGTTAAATACATTTTCACGTAAACAATTGTTAAGAATTTTGTTTTTATCTTTTTTACGTTACATGGTATTTATTTTGCAATTCATATTGCTGCTGCAAATAATGCAGGTGCAGATAAGTTTTTTTACATGCTTTAGGTTACTTACATTTTTTTATCTGGTAATGGCAATTGCGCCAACCATAGGGTTTACAGAGTTGCCTATAAGAGCCGCGGCCAGTCTGGAAATATTGCAGATCTATAGCAATAATCTCATTGGTATTCAGGCAGCATCTTTGGGCATTTGGATAATTAATTTAGTGATACCTGCCATTGTAGGAAGCTTACTAATTTTTGGAATTAAAATTTTAAGAGACAAATGAGAAACTTTACTAAATTATTTTATTGCTTGCAGGCGTTTTCATTTATTACATCGTTTTCATTTGCACAAAAAGCAGATTTTTGCGGCATAAGAAATTCCGCTTTTTTACCTGATGAAAAAATAATTATGAAAGTGTATTACAATGCTATGGGTGCATATATTGGTGCAGGAGAAGCAAGTTTTACAACAGCACTGGAACGTTTTAATGGCAAGCCTGTTTACCATTGCGTTGGCGAAGGCAAAACCTATTCTTTCTTTGATAATTTTTTTAAGGTTAGAGACAGGTATGAAAGTTATATAGATACTTCGACCATGTCGCCAATAAAATTTTTAAGAAATGTGGAAGAGGGGAAAATAAAAATATACAACAATGTAACTTTTAACCAGACATCCAATACTGCTGTAAGTACAAAAGGTGTTTTTAAAATATCTGATTGTATGCAGGATGTTGTAAGTGCTATGTATTATGCACGAAATATTAACTGGAACAAATACAAGCCAGGAGATAAAATTCCGTTTGATATGTTTTTGGATGATGAAGTTTATCACCTTTATATTCGCTACCTCGGCAAGGAAAAAATTAAAACTCAGTACGGTAGATTTAATGCAATAAAATTTAAACCATTGCTTATAAAGGGTACTATGTTTGAGGGCGGAGAAAAAATGACAGCATGGGTCAGCGACGATCCAAACCATGTTATTCTTCGGGTGGAAAGCCCTATTTCTGTTGGTAATGTAAAGGTAGATATGATGGGTTATTCTGGTCTCAGATACCCGTTGAGTTCTCTGGTTTCGTTTAGGTAAAATAATTTTTGGGGCTGTAGGTTTCGGAAACATTTTTCAACATTAATTCCGGCTATCTGTTACAATCTTTTTGCTCAAAGGCAGCAAAAAGTATTTCCACTACTATCCGGCAGCCTTTCATCAGTAAATCTTTTTTCAGCTTTTATAGAAGCTTAGTGAAACAACTTTAATTATCACAATTAATAAAATAAAAATGATAACCTGTCACATAAAATATGTAATTGATCCTTTCCAATTAGAAGTTTTTGAACAATATGGAAAGAAGTGGATAGGGTTGGTAAATCGTTATGGTGGGCAACATCATGGCTATTTTATGCCAAGTGAAGGAGCAAATAATATTGCTTATGCCTTGTTTAGTTTTAATAGTTTGGCGCAGTACGAAATCTATAGAAATCTTATTCTCACAGATGTTGAATGCCAGGCCACATTTAAAATAGCAAACGATACAAAATGTATTTTAAGTTATGAGAGAACTTTTCTTAGACCGGTCTTAAATTAAAAAA
>JAYVVD010000347.1:0-2434 GCA_043787295.1 Ferruginibacter sp.
TCTATGATAGATAAGTTAGCGAAACGTGGTACTATACATAAAAACAAAGCGGCAAATTTGAAAAGCAAATTAGCCAAGAAAATTAATGCATTAGCAAAATAAATGTACAAAAATATAAATTAAAAAAAACCCTGCATACTGCGGGGCTTTTTTATTAACGGAACGCTTGCATTTTTAATACTTCCTGCTTTCACTTATTTTTGAAGATGCATAAAATATACTTCATTCTATTCTGCTTTTATACAAGCTTTTCTTTTGCCCAGCAAACCAGGTTCGAAAAATCTAACGGCACAGAAACAGCCACTTACTTGGAAACAATTAATTATTATAAAGCACTTGATAAGACTTCTGACAATATTTTAATGAAGGAAGGCGATATGAGTGATGCCGGTTATCCATTGCATATTGTTTTGGTAAGTGCAGATAAAACTTTCAATCCAACAGAATGGCATAAAAAAAACAAGGTTGTTATTATGATCAACAATGGCATTCATCCCGGCGAGCCCGATGGTATAGATGCCAGCATGATGTTGATAAGAGATATAAAGAACAGGAAAATAATTTTACCTGAAAATGTAGTGTTAGCAGTAATTCCTGTGTACAATATTGGCGGTTGTTTAAACAGAAATGCCGTTACCCGTGTTAATCAAAATGGCCCGTTGGAATACGGCTTTAGAGGCAACTCCCAAAACCTCGATCTTAACCGGGATTTTACAAAAAACGACAGCAAAGAATCCAAAGCCTTTGCAAAAATTTTTCATTGGTTAAATCCTGATATTTTTATTGATAATCACGTAAGCGATGGTGCAGATTATCAGCATACCATGACACTTATAACAACCCAATACGAAAAGTTGGGAGCAACTGCCGGCAACTGGTTAAGAAACGTTTTTGAACCACAGATTTATGCGGGTATGAAAGAAAAGAATTGGGACCTCATTCCTTATGTAGAATTTGATGGTGCCGATTTTAATAAAGGCATCACCATGTTTTACGAAACGCCCCGCTACAGTTCCGGCTATGCCGCCCTTTTTGGCACTTTTTCTTTTATACCTGAAACGCACATGTTGAAACCTTACAAAGAAAGGGTTTTGTCAACTTACGATTTAATGGAAACCTTCATAAATAAAGCTTCCTCAAATGCAGCCGAGTTATTAGCGATAAGAAAAAAAGCAGCGGCAGAAATGATCAACCAAACATTATTTCCCTTAAAGTGGAATATTGATAAATCTAAAAACGGAAACATAAAATTTAAAGGCTATGAACAAGACTCTTCTTCTAGTGAAGCAACTGGTTTAATAAAAATGTTTTACAACCGAAACAAACCGTACGACAGAGAAATAAAATTCTTTAATTATTTTAAAGCGGAAAATGTAATTGAAAAACCAAAAGCATATATAATTCCTGCAGGGTGGTATGAAGTGATAGAGCGGCTGGAATTAAATGGTGTGAAGGTTTGGAAGATTTTAAATGATACCAGTATTACTGCAAGCTTTTATAAAATTGATGAATACAAAAGTAGACAAACACCTTACGAAAAACACCATGGAAATTATGCTGTTAAAACTACCAAGTTTACAGAAATCAAAAAATTCTTAAAGGGAGATTATATTGTAGAATTAGACCAACCAGCCAACAGATACATTATTGAAATGCTTGAACCTACAGGCGATGACAGCTTTTTTGCATGGAATTTCTTTGATGCTATTTTACAACAAAAAGAAGGTTATAGCGATTACCGTTGGGAAAATATAGCTGCCGATGTTTTAAAAAAAGATACTGCACTCCAACAAAAACTCACTTTAAAAAAAGCAGCAGAGCCTGAGTTTGCAAAAAATGCCGGGGCTATCCTGAATTATATTTATAAGAATTCTGTGTACTACGAAAAGGCACACTTAAGATACCCCGTATATAGAATAGATTGATATTTTGCTCAATTGAACAGTACAACACTTTGATCGCTGTAATGCTAAAAGCACGCTATTTTTAGCGTTAAGCCCAGCGGCCTTAAAGGTTATTAACAGCCGAGACAGTTTGTGAACGACTGTTCTATATAGTTAAGGCGGGGTTTACATGAAGTAAGACGGGTAATCCTATAATGTCAACGACTATAAGTTGACTATAAGATGAGTATAAGGTAAAAAAAATAAATTATTTTCTTTCAACCCTGTAAAATCAGGGCTATGGATTAATGCTGAAGAATATTATTTGTGCTTCTATAATAAAAGACCAATGACTTTCATTTGCTCACACATAGTGAGGGCTGAGGTCGCAGCACACCAACCACGGCAACTCCCCAATTATGCAACCTATTACTTTGACAAATTTAATTAATTAGTCGATCCTCAAAAAGTATAAAACTTTGTATTAATAAGTCTTTGCAGAGTTAATGCGCTTGTAATATCTTACAGAAAGAATAAATTTTTGTAAAAAA
>JAYVVD010000348.1:0-3189 GCA_043787295.1 Ferruginibacter sp.
GTATTATGACATGCAAACCTTCAAAATCTTTTTTTCTGTTGATATCAGCATTTTATTTTGCTTATTTTTAAGTATAATATTACAAAACTGCAATAAAAACACATTGCCAACACAAAGCGTTGCAACCAGTCTGGGTGGGAATTCTCAAAAAAAGGTTCTTGTTTTGGGTGATAGTTATACGATTGGTCAATCGGTTTTTGAATCTGATAGGTTTCCCAATAAAATGATTTCCTTATTGACTACCGCAGGAATTAATTTAAAATACTCATCACAGATTATTGCAAGAACCGGGTGGACAACTCAAAATCTTTTGAGCGAATTAGCCGTTTCAGAAAATGTTTAAACTCCACCTTATGACATTGTAACTTTACTGATAGGTGTAAACGACCAGTTTCAACATGTAGATACCGGAACATACAGAATCCAGTTTACACAGTGCTTAAACAAAGCCATTGAATACACTGGTACAAAAAAAGAAAGGGTATTTGTGTTAAGCATTCCTGATTATAGTGTAACGCCATTTTGGGCCGGCCCTACAGCACAAATTGCAATAGAGATAGACTGGTTTAACTTCATAAACAAACAGGTGACCTTACAAATGGGAATTAATTACACTGATATTACACCATCTACCCAAATGGCTGCTACAGACAGAACACTTATTGCTGCTGATAGTCTTCATCCATCCGGTAAAGAATACCTAAAATGGGCAAATATGCTGGCACCTAAAATATTACCCCTCTTGCAATAATTTTTGCATGGCTAATTATTTTGAGTGTATGTTTTAAAGTTATCTAAAATTGATTGCCAACCTTGCTTTTGCTTTCAGATATATTTTCTGTTTCAGGTTCAAAGCTTTTCGTAATTTGAGACCCTTTCTCTATTTTTTCAAAATGTATGTCGCCCATTAAAAAACATGCTGAATGGTCAATATTACCATGTGATATATTAAATACAAAACATATAGCTTTATAAAATTCTTTGGATTTTGCAATATCATTAACCGTAAGATTGATCCATATTTCTTGATACGCCTATTTGTTTATTTTAGAGATTAAATGTAGAATTTAAAAAAATTATTAATGATATTTTAATGCGCAATAAGCAACTGATACATGTGCAATATCTGAATGCAATAAACAATAAAATTTTAATGCTGCAACAAATACTTATAGATTTAAAAGAAAGTGGCACCAATGAAACTAAAAGTACAGCCGGCGACAAACATGAAACTGCACTGGCCATGTTGCAGATAGAACAAGCTAATACACGTGCGCAATTGCATAATGCGCTGGAACAACAGACCTCTTTATTAAATATCGATCCGACTATTATTACGGTCAAAATTGGGCCGGGCAGTTTTGTAAAAACAGACAAAGGCAATTTTTATTTAAGTGTTGCTTTGGGTAAACTGATCATTAATGGAGAAACAGTTATGGCAATTTCAACACAATCGCCGCTGGGAGGAAAATTATTGGGTCGCTGCATAAATGAATCTATTCCAATAAACGGTAATTCATATTTGATTGAAAGCGTTGAATGAAGTCCAAACAGTAGTGTTGGGTATAGCAAAAAAATGTAAAAAGGCTGCGGGATAGCAGTGGCACCGGAGCAAAGCGCAGGTACAGCGAATAGCCCGGACAGAAGCATCATTAATGTATGAAGTTGAAAGCCCCAAAATTTTATGTCAAAAATGAAATTGTATATTCGTAATGGAAGAAATATTATGAGAAAAATCGTTGGTTACATTTTTAGTATTTATGCGCTGCTCACATTTATTATAATGATGTTTTTGCTGTTTCCGTTTATTGTTATTGCATCTTTTTTTGGAAAAATAAAGGGAGGGAATATGATTTACAGCCTTTGTAGATTTTGGGCAGATGTTGTATTGTTTTTGTGGGGTATCAGACACACTAACATTTTTGAAGCACCAAAATCAAACAGCCATGCAGTAATTTTTGTTGTTAACCATATTTCTTATATGGATATCCCTTTTATGCTGAAGGCTTTTAGAAAAGATCCGATCCGCATTCTTGGCAAAGCAGAGATGAGTAAAGTTCCTGTGTTTGGTTACATTTATAGAAAAGCTACTGTAATGGTTGACCGACATAGTAATGCGGGCAGAATAAGAAGTGTACAACAACTAAAAAGGGTTTTGGCAAAAAACATATCGGTTGTAATGGCGCCGGAAGGCACTTTTAATATGACAAATAACCCATTAAAAGAATTTTACAATGGTGCATTTAAAATAGCCATAGAAACAAAAACAAATATACAACCTGTACTTTTTTTAGATGCGTATGATCGATTAAATTACCACAGTATATTTAGCCTCAGCCCCGGTAAAAGCCGTGCAGTTTTTTTGCCAGAAATATTACCGGGTAATGATATGCATTTGCTTAAAGGAAAAGTGTATGATGAAATGGAAAATGGATTATTAAGGTATAAAGCTAGTTGGATAAAGAATTAAGAATTAGAAGGACGAATTCCGGATATTGGTTTTTGTAATTATTTAAAAATGTAAATAAATATATTGGAATAATTGCTTTGTGGCTTAGCGGTAAAATATTCACTATGCTTGAGGAAAATGAATTAAATTTTAATAAATCAACATCTGGCTACTGGGCAGAAATTATTCTTCCGCTGGCGTTGCCTAATATTTATACCTACAGTGTGCCTGTACACATGATAGCCGCTGCGCAACCCGGTTGCAGAGCAGAAGTACTGTTTGGGAAAAATAAAAAATATGCGGGCATAATAAAAAAAATAATCACTGAAGAGCCTGCTTATAAAACAAAACCACTCTTAAATATATTGGATGATACGCCCCTTGTTTACCCGCAACAATTAAAATTGTGGCAATGGATGAGCGAGTATTACATGTGTACAGAAGGGGAAGTAATGGCGGCAGCATTACCGGCAAATTTTAAACTGAGCAGCGAAACAGTTTTAATTTTTAATGAAGAATTTGGTGATGATTTTACAGACCTTGGCGATGAAGAGTTTTTAGTAAGTGAAGCCTTACTCATAAAAAAAGAACTAACCATTACTGAAGTTCAGCAGGTAATGGATGCAACACATGTGTACCCAACAATAAAAAAACTGATTGAAAAAAATGTATGCTTTATAAGAGAAGATTTAAATGAAAAATACAAAGTAAAAAAAGAAAATTATGTTATACTAAATCCT
>JAYVVD010000349.1:0-4148 GCA_043787295.1 Ferruginibacter sp.
TCAAATTTGGTAAATTTTGCAGCTTTGTCAAAGCTTCTTTCAACACTTTGAAAGAAACTATAATTTTGATTCGAACTCATAAATTAGTTTTTATTAGCAATCGTTGTTTATATAAAAGTATAAGTATTTACTTATTTGTAGTTAATTAAAAAGGATTAAGCTTCTTTCTCCATTTTTGACAATTTTCTGTCTAAAGAAAAAATATAAAAAAAAAGCCCTACTAATATTGTAAGACAAACAGCTACTACAATATATATTTTGCCATTACTTCTCATTGTATCTGCCATTTGCACTTCTTTAGCTTGAGCAAATGAAAATACACTGAAAAACATTGCTACAAGCAACAAGGTAAAACGGGTAGTAAGTAGATTGTATTTATGCATTTAATATACTTTTATCTTTTAATAACTGTATTCTAATTTTTATGGTTGCAATCCAAACGCCGAGTAAAGTCCAGCCGATTACTGCGGGATAAAATATTGCACGCATACCAAGATCCATGTCATTTTTATCTAAGGCCGGGTTACCGCTTTCGCTGCCAGGTGCGCCTGGGTGAAGGCTTCCTACAAGTCTTGGGATAATCCATATTGAAGGAAATAACATAGCAAATGCAAAAATATTATATACAGCACTTACTCTTGAGCGTTTATCCATATCTGTAAACGAACCTCTTAATACAAAATAAGCTCCGTAAATAAGTAGTGCAATGGCTGCGCCAATTAATTTTGGTTCTTTAAGTACGCTTGCAAATGATTGTCCCTGGTCAGTGATCCACGTCACCGATACCCATTCAATGCCTGTTATGTAACCAAGTAAACCAAACAAGCAGCCTAAGGATGCGTATGTTGCAGCATAAATATCAAACCGATGATTAAAATTTCTTAAATAACGGATACTGTAAAGTGCACTCATAATAAAAAGAAACATCATGGCAAACCACATACAAACATGAAAATACATGTTTCGTATGGTTTCGTTTAATATTGGAAGGCGGGGAACATTTAATAAAAAACCTGCAATGATGGTGTATACAAGTAATAGAAATGATAATATTTTCCACCAGTTTTTCTTCAAAATATTTCTATTTTTTTATGACGGCGCAAAGATAAGGGTTATGATTGTTTGAGTATTAGTTAAACTTTATATTTTACTGGGTGCCAGCATCATAATATTTGCAGCACTGAAGAAAACTTAACCTAACGAATATTTTACAGCAGCACTGGCATGAATAAATGTTGTATCAAAAAGTGGTAAATCAAAATCGTTTTCTTTTATCAGTAAAGGAATTTCTGTACAGCCTAAAACAATACCTTCTGCACCGCTTTGTTGCAATTTTTGCATTATTTGCAAATAGCTTTCTTTTGTTTTTTCTGTTAGAATACCCAGCGCTAATTCATTATAAATACCCTCATTTATTATTTGCACATCCATGTCATTTGGAATGATGGTTTCAATACCCATGCTTTCTAATATATTTTTAAAAAATGGTAATTGCATGGTATATTTTGTGCCCAGCAATGCAACTTTTTTTATACCTTTTTTTACAACTTCCTTTCCAGTTTCTTCGGCAATATGAATAAATGGAATATTGATAGCTGCTCGTACTTGCGGCGCTACATTGTGCATAGTATTGGCGCCCAGTAAAATACAGGTTGCTCCCGCAGTTTGTAAAGCAATGGCTGCATCTTTCATAATTTTTGCAATATCATCCCATTTGCCTGCTGCGGTTAGCTTTGCAATGGCAGGATAATTTACTGAGTTAATGAGAACCTCCGCCGTAGATTCGCCATTAGTATTTTTAAAAACAAGCTCATTAAAATATCTATAATAATCTAACGTGGAAACCCATCCCGTTCCGCCTACTAATCCTATAGTTTTCATTTTTATATTATTTGTTGATGAAGATAATTAAGGGTTAATGATAAAAAAATTTAAAGAAAAAATATTCTTTAAAAGAGGAAGTATTTGAAGCATCAAACTAATCCTTCCACAAAAAAGGAAATAATATAACAGCAAGTACAAAAACAAGTACATTGAGCCCTGTAATTAATCCTGCCAGTTGCAACACTGCTCCATTTCTAAATACTTCGGCAAAACCTGCTTTACTTAAACGCATAAGCAATAATAGTTGAGGAAGAATAACAGGAAAACCTAAAATAGCTATCAATGCAGCATTTTGTTGTGCTTTTGCAGCAATCGCACTCATTAAAGTAAAAGTAAGACTGATACTGGTACCTCCCAATAAAACAATTCCGTAAAAACGCCAGTAATTTAAAACAGGGCTATCTAAAAAAAAATAAAAGAGCAGCAGACTTACGCTACTCATCAGCAGCATCAATATAATATTAAACAAAAGTTTGGCTGTTATAAATTCTATTGGGGAGGCAATGGAATAGTAATACAACATTAAACCCTTGGATTCCTGTAAAAAACTTTTGGCAACAGTATTTACACAAACAAATAATTGAATCACCCAAAAAAGGCTGTTCCATACATTTCCATCAGGACTATCGGGCAGGGAAAGATATATTACGAAAACGGTAGAAGCAATGTAAAGTAATATGCCATAAAAAGTATGCTGGCGCCTAAGTTCCAGCAAAATATCTTTTTTTAGTAATGCAAAAGTGCGTTTAATCACCGCACAAAAATAACTGCATTAAATTTTTTAATGGTATAAAGTTTTAGGGTTTAGCATACTTAAATGCACTTGAGTTGGTAAAACCAGAAAAAAGATAAACTGTTGAACCTAGCCCCGATTGCAATGGAAAAGGGTTAGGCACGAAACCCTTTGTAATGAAAAGCGGGAGACAAATGTTTAAAAAATTTCCGATGCTCATGCTCCAAAAAAATTAAAATAAATCTACTCAACTACCTGCGCACATTCCCTGCATCGAGGTTCATAAATATCTTTTTCACCCAGTAAAACCTGGCCGCCAGTGGCTATTTTGCGGTATGAAATGCTAGCCATGCCACCACAACGCATACAGATTGCGTGGAGTTTTGTTATATAATCAGCAACTGCAAGCAGGTTAGGCATCTGACCAAAAGGTTTGCCCTGATAATCCATATCCAGCCCGGCAACGATAACTCTTATGCCTTTTAATGCCAATTGTTCGCATACATATGCAATTTCTGCATCAAAAAACTGGGCTTCATCAATGCCCACAACATCTACACCTTGCGCCATTAATAAAATACTGTGTGCATTTTCTACAGGGGTGCTTTGTATTGAATTGGTATCGTGGCTTACAATATTTATCTCGTCGTAACGCACATCTATAGCTGGTTTAAATATTTCTACTTTTAAATTAGCAATTTTTACACGCTTTAATCTGCGGATTAATTCTTCCGTTTTTCCACTAAACATACTGCCGCAAATAACTTCTATCCACCCTTTTCTATCTCCCCTTAAATTAGGTTCTATGAACATTCTTATTTTTTTATAATTGTGTTGCGTAACTTTAACACAAGCTGCAAAGATTAAAGATTAAAATTGAAGCACAAAACAAAAATTTATCAAAAACCAATCGAATAATATTTAAATTTTACAGTATGGAACGGGTGGAAACACTTAGTAATTTATTGACTGAAAAACTGCAAAAAAAAGCGACCATTGCAGAATTGCTGACTACAGTAAAAATGATAGAGTCTGAGCTTTTGCACTTACAGAAAATAACGCCGTTGGTAGCTTCAAACAACTCATCAACTGCTATAAATATTGCCAGACAAATTACGCCGGAAAAACCTCAGGAAATTAAATTTGAAACTACAGAAGAAGAAAAAATAGTAGAAGTTTTACAAATAGATGAAGCCGAACTGGAGGCAGAACTGGATGAAATAAAAAGAAATGTGGAAGACCGTACAAAACTTTCTCATCAAAATAAACCGCCGGTATTGTTTGATGCTATTGATGATGTGCCGACTTTGGCGGGAAGGCAAAATGTGCCGGTTGCATATTTCGCAAATATTAAAGAATTACACGAAACATTGCCAACCAATAACAATGTTTCTTTAAATGAAAGGCTCAAACAATCAAGCAACGAATTAAGTGAAACCTTGAAAGAAACTCCTGTAAAAGATTTAAAAAAAGCCATTGGAATTAACGACCGTTTTAAATTTTTGAGCGAATTGTTTAGAGGTGACGATGC
>JAYVVD010000350.1:0-2417 GCA_043787295.1 Ferruginibacter sp.
AGAAAAGACGGCAGAATTTGAAAGAGGTGTATTAACAAAAGACCATAAAGAAACAGCAAGTAAGGAAGAAAATGGAACTTATGTAGAGTTTAAACCTGACGAAAGTATTTTTAAAAATTTTCATTTTGTACAGGAATATTTAGATAACCAGTTTTGGAATTATTGTTTTTTAAATGCCGGTTTGGTAATGAACCTTAACGGCAAAAGGTATGTGAGTAAAAATGGTCTGCTCGATTTGTTGCAACGCAAAACAAATGCCGATGAAATCCGCTATCCGGTCATTCATTTAAAAGGAGAAGATATTGAAGTTGCGTTAACCCATGAGAATGCTTACGGTGAGGAATACTACAGCTTTGTAAACGGACAATTCACTACGCAAGGCGGAACACATTTGGCAGCTTTTAGAGAAGGCTATGTGAGAACGATTAGAGAATATTTTAAGAAGGATTATGATGCCGCTGATATTCGTGGAAGTATTTGTGCCGCAGTGAGTGTACGTGTGCAGGAGCCGGTATTTGAAAGCCAGACCAAAACAAAACTGGGGTCTCAGACAGTTTATGAAAACGGCCCAAGCATGAAGAATTTTATTTACGATTTTTTGCATAAGGAGCTGGATAATTTTTTACATAGAAACCCCACAGTTGCTGATGCTTTGCGTAAGCGCATCGAACAGAATGAAAGAGAAAGAAAAGAACTTGCTGGAATAAAAAAACTTGCAAATGAGCGTGCAAAAAAAGCCAATCTTCATAATAAAAAACTACGGGATTGTAAATTCCATTATAATGATGAGCCAACCGGTAAAGACAAAGACACTGTTATTGAAAAACAAAAAGAAAGTACCATTTTTATAACGGAAGGCGATAGTGCAAGTGGTTCAATCACCAAATCTAGAAATGTAAACACGCAGGCTGTTTTTAGTTTACGAGGTAAACCTTTAAACTGCTTCGGTCTCACCAAAAAAATTGTTTACGAAAATGAAGAGTTTAATTTGCTACAACATGCTTTAAATATTGAAGAAGGTTACGAAGGACTTAGATACAACAACATTGTTGTAGCTACTGATGCTGATGTTGATGGAATGCACATACGTTTATTGTTGATGACATTTTTTCTTCAGTTTTTTCCTGACCTTGTAAAAAATGGTCATGTTTATATTTTGGAAACACCTTTATTTAGAGTACGAGATAAAAAAGAAACTATTTATTGTTATGATGAAAACGAAAAAAAAGCGGCAATAAAAAAAATAGGTTCAAAACCAGAAATAACAAGGTTTAAAGGATTGGGAGAAATAAGCCCCGAAGAGTTTGCACGTTTTATTGGTGTAAATATGAAATTGCAGCCACTAATACTCGAACAGGGCGAGCACATGCAAGAGCTATTGGAATATTACATGGGGAAAAATACACCAAGCAGACAGGACTTTATTATAGAAAATTTAAAAGTAGAAATAGACGAAGCAGTAGAAGTTGAGGCGTAACATTAACTAAACAATTTAATGATTAGAAGGTAAATTATTTTATCAATTAAAAATAGGCGAACAGTATAATCTGATAACAACAAAAATGTTTGAATTTCATAAAGATAGAAGGAGGTATTTTGAGATGCAGATTCTCAATACCAATAAATATGTTCTACCATTTATAGAAGAAAGATTTGAATTAAAACCTGGTATGAGGGTGCTCGAAATTGGCTGTGGTGAAGGTGGTGTTTTAAAAGCTTTTATTGACAGAAACGTGATTGGCGTAGGAGTGGAATTAGATGAACCGAGGCTTGTGAATGCCCGTGAATGGCTCCGCGAAGAAATTGCGGCAGATAAAATATCTTTTATTTCTAAAAATATTTATGATACTTCCGTTGTTGAATTGGGTGGTGCTTTTAATGTTATTATTTTAAAGGATGTAATTGAACATATACATGACCAGCCTAAATTGATGGCTTACATGCAAACTTTTTTAGCTGAGAAAGGTATTGTTTTTTTTGGCTTTCCGCCATGGCAGATGCCGCTTGGTGGCCATCAGCAAATATGCAAAAGCAAGTGGCTTTCTAAAATTCCATACTACCATTTGTTACCAATGAGGTTATATAAATGGATTTTGAAGACCAATGGCGAAAACTGGGAAGAGATGGTGGAGATTAAAGAAACCGGTATTTCCATAGAGAGGTTTGAAAAAATTGTAAAGCAAACAGGTTACCATGTTTTAAATAAAACACATTATCTGTTAAACCCCATTTACGAATATAAATTTGGCTGGAAACCAAGAAAACAATTAAGAATTATTGAAGCAATACCGTGGGTACGTAATTTTTTTACGAGTTGCGTTTACTACAGCATTCAAAAAAATAATTAATACAAAATAAATAGAATAATTACAATGATACATATAGTTTTTAATGATGCAGATGCTAATGTGATGCAT
>JAYVVD010000351.1:0-6436 GCA_043787295.1 Ferruginibacter sp.
AGTGGCAACACTTTATTGGGAAGCGATGATAAAGCCGGTGTTTCAATTATTATGCAGGCTGCGCAATATTTAATGGATAATGCTACTGTAAAACACGGCGATATTAAAATTGTTTTTACGCCCGATGAAGAGGTTGGAAAAGGTGTTGCAAAAATAGATATGCAAAAAGTGGGGGCACAATTTGGTTATACATTGGATGGGGGAGAAGCAGGTAGTTTAGAAGATGAATCTTTTAGTGCAGATGGAGCAACAATTACTATTAACGGCGTGATTGCACACCCCGGTTATGCAAAAGGGAAACTAAAAAATGCTATAAAAATTGCAGGAGAAATTTTAGATGCACTTCCAAAAAATGAATGGAATCCAGAAACTACAGAAAAGCGGGAGGGTTTTGTGCACCCGGTTTCGGTAAATGGAATTGCCGAGAAAACAACCATCGGTTTTATTGTTAGGGATTATACAAGAGATGGTTTGCAGAGCCACCATGCACGCCTTAAAAAAATGGCAGAAGAAGTTGTAACAAACTACGACGGCGTTACAATGGAGTATGTGCAAACGGAACAATACAGAAACATGAAAGAAATTTTAGACCAGCATCCACAGGTTGTTGGCAATGCTTCCGAAGCCATCAAACGCAGTGGGCTTGCAGTTATACAGGAAAATATTCGTGGTGGTACAGATGGCAGTCGCTTGAGTTATATGGGATTGCCGTGCCCTAATATTTTTACAGGTATGCAAAATATTCATGGCAAACAGGAATGGATTGGTGCAAATGATATGATGAAAGCCGCAGAAACAATTGTGCATTTGTGTATGGTGTGGGAGGAGAGGAGTTAGTTGGTAATTAGGAATTTGGAATTTGGAATTTTGTTTGGGGCTCTCGGCCAAAACCTTTGTGGATCAATTGTTCGGGCTATGCGTTACAATCTTTTATTCGTGCCTCACAAAAGTATTTCCACTTCTATCCCGCAGCCCTTCATCCATAAATCTTTTATCAACTTTTATTGCGATGTAGATGGGCGTTAAACGACTTTATAATTCTTGTAATCAAAAAACCTTACTCCAAAAAACTTTTCAGTAATATTTTTAAAATGATCTTTTGCGGATAATTTATTTTTGGTTTCGTTGTAATTAAACTTCCAGTTTACTGCTGCAATGCGCTTCTCCATTACCTTCGGGTGTGTATGTGTGTATTTTTGCAAAGCATTTACTAACTGGTCAGTATAATTATCAGGTACAGTTATATCATTTTCATTATACTCACCGTTGTGATAAATTTTTGCTTTGTAATCATTTTTGGTCTTCATAATTAAAGGGCTTTGCACCCAACCATAATGGTGAATAAATGCATTCAGTTTTTTTACATTCAGTTTTTTATTATCATCTTTTCTAAAACCCTGCGCATCCCGGTATGAATAAATTTTTTTATTGTTTTTTATAATTCGTACTTCGTTTCTATACCAGTTCGCTTCTATACCAACATAATCGTAAGAGCCAAAAAAATGTCGGTACTTTAATAACAACCCATCTACATTTTTATCGGCTTTCCATTTTTGCATAGCCATTTTTATTTCATCATAACCATCTTCATGTAAAACCTCATCGCCTTGTATATATATGCACCAGTGAGCATCTGCAGGTATTTCGTTAAAAGCTTTATCGGTTTCAGATGCCAGCACTTTCCCATTTGCGCTTAATGTAAAATCCCATTCGGTATCAATAATTTTTACCTTCGCATCTATGTTTTCTACAAGTTCTCTTGTTCCATCTGTTGATGCACCAACAGCAACAATTACTTCATCACACAAAGGCAATATAGATCGTATGGCTTCTACAATTGGATACTGCATTTTTACTGCATCTTTTATAAACGAAAAACCTACAACTTTCATCATCTATATTATTAATTATTTCAAAAATAGTATAACTATTTGATGTTTAAAATCAATCTTAACATTGATGTTTATTACTTACCTTGCTTTTAACTAAAACCAACATATTATGGATTTGCTAAGAGATTATTGGTGGCTCATTCCAATTTTAGCCATTATTTCCAGCGGACTTTTTACTATAAATCAAGGAACTATCGGCGTTATAACTCGTTTAGGTAAGTATGCAGGAATAAAACGTGCCGGGCTTAACTGGAAAATTCCTTTTATTGACCAGATTTTTAAAAGAGTAAGTATTCAAAACCGTTCTGTAGAACTGGAGTTTCAAGCAGTAACAGTGGATCAGGCAAATGTTTATTTTAAATCTATGTTATTGTATTCTGTTCAAAATGAACAGGAAGAAACAATACAAAAAGTTGCTTTTAAATTTATAAGCGATAAAGATTTAATGCAGGCATTAATAAGAACAGTAGAAGGAAGTATCCGTGCGTTTGTATCTACAAAAAAACAGGCAGAAGTTTTAAATGTTCGAAGAGATATTGTTGAAAATGTAAAAGAACAAGTAGATGTAGCACTCGAAAGCTGGGGTTATCACCTGCAGGATCTTCAAATAAACGACATCACTTTCGATGAAGCCATTATTATGAGCATGAGCAAAGTGGTAGCTAGTAATAATTTAAAAGCAGCAGCCGAAAATGAAGGGCAGGCACTTTTAATTACAAAAACAAAAGCGGCAGAAGCGGAAGGTAACGCTATAAAAATTGCAGCTGAAGCAGAAAGGCAAGCTGCACAACTTCGTGGGCAAGGTGTGGCACTTTTCCGTGAAGAAGTTGCAAAGGGTATGAGCCAGGCTGCAACTGAAATGAAACAGGCAAATTTAGATACCAACGTAATACTCTTCAGCATGTGGGTGGAAGCCATTAAAAACTTTGCAGAATACGGTAAAGGCAATGTAATTTTTCTTGATGGTAGCAGCGATGGGATGGAAAAAACAATGAGACAAATTATGGCCATGCAACAATTGCAGGATAATAAATAATTTCATAAAGAATTATAATGTGCCTCGTTTTTTAAACGGGGCATTTTTTATTTTTTGTAGATTAACAATTTCTTTTGTTCATTTCTATTTTAATTTCATTTAATTGCGAAAGGAATAACAATTGTCCTAAAGCAACTTCTAAACAATACTTAATATATGTTTGAAATCTTTTTACAGGTGGACAGTACTGCTGCCGTTGCGGTTGCCAATGCAAAATCAGAATCTGTTATTGGTATGCTAAGCAAAGGTGGTCCGATCATGATTCCTTTAGGAATTTTATTTGCATTGGCTGTGTATGTATTTATTGAAAGACTACTGGTAATAAAAAAAGCTAATGTTGCTGATGAAAATTTTATGAGCATCATCAGAGACCAGATAACAGGAGGCAATGTTTCTGCCGCCCGCAGCTTAGCAAAAAATAAAGATAATCCGGTAAGCAGAATGATTGATAAAGGCATTCAGCGCATAGGAAAGCCGATTGATGCCATAGAGAAAAGTATGGAAAATGTTGGTAAGCTGGAATTGTATAAAATGGAAAAAAATATTACTATACTTTCTGTAATAGCACGAATAGCACCGCTGTTTGGATTTGTTGGGACAATCGTTGGTCTAGTAATTTTATTGAAAGAATTTGCTACTATCAGTAATCCATCCATCAGCCAAATTGCAGATGCGATGTACATAAAACTGATAACATCAGCCAGCGGATTAATAATTGGTATGCTGGCATATTTGGGTTATAGCTATTTAGATACGCAGGTAAACAGAATGGCAAATAAGATGGAAAATGCCAGCAGTGAATTTATAGATATTTTGCAGGAACCCACAAGATAGATCTGAGACACAAGATTGGAGACACAAGATTGAAGATTTCAGACAAAAGATTAAAGACAAAAGACAAAACCAACTTTCATAATCACACATTCGTAATTCAACATTCGTAATTAATAAGATGGGCTTAAGAAAAAATAATTTAAGGAATGAACATTCAGAAGTGGATACAGGTCCGTTGAATGATATTTTATTTATTTTATTGATGTTTTTTTTGATGATATCTACTTTGGCTAATCCCAATGTTATTAAAATGAGTGTGCCCAAAGCAAAGAGCGATACAAAGCAAAAGCAAAGTGTGGTAGTTAGTGTAGATAAAAATAAAAACATGTTTGTTGGCTCAAAAAAAATCAATATCGATTCGCTGGAATCTGTTCTTAGAAAATATATAAATGAAGGCGATAGTGTAAAGCCTGCAGTGGTTATAAATGCAGATTCGGTATCTCAATGGGGAGAGATTGTAAAGGTTATGCGAGTAGCTCGTAAATTAGGTGCAACAACGTCTGCAACTGTTACTGGCAGCGATAAATAATCAACATTCTATCTTTTCCCTGCATATCTTTTTTAATTTTCACAATGTATTTTTCTGCCAAAAATAATGCAGCAGTTTCAGCAGCAAAGTCTTCATGTATTTCCAGTAGAATTCTTCCATTTATTTGTAAATGGTTTTCTGCAAAAATTACTATTTTTTTATAAAAAATTAAATGGTCATTATCAGGCACAAACAATGCAACATGGGGTTCGTATGCAGTTACATTCTTGTCCAGCAGATCTTTTTCTTTTTCAGGAATGTATGGAGGATTACTAATTATTAAATTGTAAGAAGGTAAATCAGCATAATTATTTTCATCCAAAAAATTCAACTCAAGAAAATCCATTTTTACACTATTTAATGCAGCGTTTCTTTTTGCAACCTCTAATGCAGATTTGCTCACATCAATAGAAGTTACATCTGCATTTGTAACATTTTTTTTAATGCTGATGGGGATGCATCCACTTCCGGTACCAATATCCAACAGCTTTTTCCCGTCATTTCCTTTTAAAAAATTGATAGCTTCCAATACAAGTTCTTCTGTTTCTGGTCTTGGTATTAAAACAGCATTATTAACGTTAAAACTTATATTGTAAAACCAGGCTTTACCTGTAATGTATTGTACAGGTACATGCTGTTTTAATTGAGTTAAAGCATTTTGTAACAAAATTTGTTTATCATCATTAAGTTTATTTTTTGCATTTACGATCATATCTGATCCGGAAACTTTTGCAAAATGCTCAAACATTATTTTTGTTATTGCTGCAGCTTCCCCCGTTTGATATAAATCTTTTAGTTCAGTTAGATATTCTTTGTATAGGTCTTTAATAGTCATCTAAGCAAACATACTTTATTTTTTCATGCTTATTTTTGATGTGTGATAAATCATGAAATATACATTCGGCGATGTATTGAACTTGCAGCATTGGGTGCGGGTAATGTTGCTCCTAATCCAATGGTAGGTGCAGTACTTGTTTATAATAATAAAATTATTGGAGAAGGCTATCACGAAAAATTTGGTAACATTCATGCAGAAGTCAATTGTATAACCAGCGTTCAGGAAGCTGACAGACATCTAATAAAAAATAGTACGCTTTATGTATCTCTAGAGCCATGTGCTCACTTTGGGAAAACACCACCTTGTGCAGATTTAATCATACAACAAAACATACAACATGTTGTAATTGGTTGTAACGATAGTTTTGAAAAAGTAAATGGTGCAGGCGTCAGCAAACTGAATGCGGCGGGTATAAAAGTTGAAGTTGGTATTTTAGAAGATGAATGTGTAGATTTAAATAAAAGATTTTTTACTTTTTATAATTCAAAGCGTCCTTATATAATTCTTAAGTGGGCGCAAAGCAATGATGGTTTTATTGCCGGGGAAAATTTTACAAAAATCAAAATCAGTAATATTTATACTGATCGTTTGGTTCACAAATGGCGTTCGCACGAAGCAGCAATTTTGGTGGGTGCGAACACTGTTCAAACTGATAATCCAACTTTAACCACACGAAACTGGTCAGGAAAAAATCCGGTCAGAGTTATCATTGATATGTCCCTTAAACTTAAAGATGATGTAAATGTTTTTAATACAGATGCAGATACAATTATTATAAACAGCATGCTAAACGCTACCAAAAATAATGTTGAATTTTATAAAATAAACGAGCATCAATCTGCTACAGGAGCTATTTTAGAATGTTTATACAAAAGGCAAATAAATTCAGTTATCATTGAAGGAGGTACTAAAACACTGCAATATTTTATTAACGCTGGTTTGTGGGATGAGGCTAGAGTAATTACAAATACTACGTTATTTTTAACCAAAGGTGTGAATGCACCTTTATTGAATGGCAAAAAAATAATCTCATCTTTAAATGTTTTTACTGACAAGATAGATTTTTTTTTAAATAATAATAATGACCCATTATAATACAATTGACCAGGCAGGGGAAGCATCTTTTAAGGATAAAGGAAGTACTTTTATTGGTTATTCATTTCCATTAGATAAAGTTGAAAGTTTTAAACCGATTATTCAAAAATTAAAAAAGGAACATACTAAAGCGGCACATTTTTGTTTTGCTTATAAGATTGGTATTGATGGAAATAAATTTAGATCAAGCGATGATAGCGAACCATCCGGTA
>JAYVVD010000352.1:0-4700 GCA_043787295.1 Ferruginibacter sp.
GTACGACGATTTAGCAAACCGTTCCTTTCGGCCTCTCAGGCATCTCTCCTTTTGCAAGGGGTGCGAAAATACAATTGTTCAAACAAATAATCAAAACTATTGCGTTTTATTTTTTTACTTTTAAAAAAATTATTAGGAGCACTTTTGCATTTTTGAAGAATATAAATACTGCATTTGTAAATTTGGATAACAAAATCCATATCCATATATTTGCAATCCTTTTCAAAGGGACATTTAACCATATTTAATCACAACCAAAAAATTTCTATTTTATGGCTGTCAAAATGAGATTACAAAGACATGGGTCTAAAAAAAGACCATTTTACTTCATCGTAATTGCGGATGGTCGCAGCCCACGTGACGGTAAGTTTATTCAAAAATTAGGTTCTTACAATCCTTTAACGGTTCCTGCCACCATACAGATCGACCGTCAAAAAGCATTGGATTGGTTACAGAAAGGTGCTCAACCTACCGATACTGTACGCCGTATTCTTTCTTTTAAGGGTGTATTATACCTTAAGCATTTGTTGCGTGGAGTAGGTTTAGGCCTTTTTGACGAAGCTGGTGCAATGGAGAAATTTACACAGTGGAGCAGCGAGCATGATGCTCATGTTGCAAAACGCCAGGGCGCAGATAAAAAAGCTCGTACTGACAAACGTTATGTACCTGTAGTTAAAAAAGTAGAAGAAGTGGCAGCACCAGTTGCAGCTTCTGTAGTAGAAGAAGCTCCGGTAGCTGAAACTCCTGCAACTACTGAGGAAACACCAACTGCAGAATAAACTAAAATTGTTTATACATACTAATTTAGTCTCGCATTTTTGCGAGACTTTTTTATACTTTATTGATTATAAATTTTGCCATTTTTTTTGAAGCATGAGCAGCAGTTTTATTAATCAGCTTCACAATCCGGCTATACATTACTGCCGCTCAAAGTTAGCGGCATCCATTGCTATCCGGGCTATGCTCGGCAATTGTTTTTCAATCATCTTTAATTGTGCAACTTAAGTGCTCATTCGCTCAAGGGAACCGCTTCGATAAAAGTTGAAAAATGATAAATTGTTGAACGGCTGCGCTGCTTAGCTGAAAATCCTTTTTGCTGCATTTGAGCAAAAAGATTGCAAGCGGGCAGCGAACAAAAGTTGAAAACTGGTATGTTGCTAACAGCCCCAAATTTCTTTTATGCTCAACAACCTATTTAGAGAGAAGAAATAGAGAAGTAATAGCTACAATAAATATATTTACAGCCTGATCTGCATTTGCAACTAAATTTAATAAATGGAATATTTTAAAATAGGAAAACTTGCTGCAAGTCATGGCTTAACGGGCGAATTAATTTTACAACACAGTTTAGGTAAAAAAACTTCACTCAAAGGGCTGGAAGCAATATTTATAGAACAGACAAAAGATAACTTTATACCACATTTTATTGTATCTACTTCAATAAAAAACGATACAGATATTTACATAAATTTAGAAGGGATTGACAACAAAGAAATAGCCCGCAAGCTTACGCCAAAAGATGTTTGGTTACAGGAAGATGATTTTAAAAAATTTGTTGCAAAAGCATCGCCTATTGCATTGCTTGGGTACGAAATGTTTGATGGAGAAATAAGCAGGGGTAAAATAATTGAGGTGATAGAACAGCCGCACCAAATTTTGTGCACCATTATCTACAACGGTAAAGAAGCATTGGTACCCATACACGAAGGCAATCTGATAAAAATGGATAACAAGAATAAAAAAGTTTTTATAGAAATACCTGATGGATTATTAGAGATCTACGGTTGATTGTTAATAGTTTAAGGTTACGGGTTTTCCTGTCTTTAATCTTTTGTCTTTAATCTTTTATCTGTTCCTCATGTCCCAACAACGTATCATAGCACATTTTGATTTGGATTCGTTTTTTGTTTCGGTAGAAATATTAAACGATCCATCATTAAAAGGCAAACCCGTAATTGTTGGTGGGCGGGAGAAAGGTGTAGTGGCTGCATGTAGTTATGAAGCACGAAAATTTGGTATCCATTCGGCAATGCCATCTCACAAAGCAAGACAGCTTTGTCCTAATGCAATTTTTGTAAAAGGAATAAGAGGTGAATACAGTCGTTATTCCCGCTGGGTAACACAAATTATTGCCGCTAAAGCTCCACTTTTTGAAAAAGCTTCCATAGATGAATTTTATATCGATTTAACAGGCATGGATAAGTTTTTTAATCCGTTGCAATGGACAACAGATTTAAGAATGCAGATAATAAAAGAAACGGGATTGCCGATTTCATTTGGTTTATCATCCAGCAAAATGATGGCAAAAATTGCCACCAATCAGGCAAAGCCAAATGGGTTTTTACAAATACCTTTTGGAAAAGAAAAAGACTTTCTGGCGCCATTAAGTGTGGCCGAAATACCTGGTGTGGGTGGCCGAACAGAAGAAATATTAAATTATGCCGGAATAAAAACCATTGGGCAACTTAGTGAAATGACGGTAGAATGGCTGGGTGAAAAACTTGGTAAATGGGGTGCAGATTTATTTTTAAAAAGTAAAGGAATTTATTTAAGCGAGGTATCCCCTTATCATGAATCAAAATCAATTTCTACTGAAAATACTTTTGACGAACCGCTGTCAAATATGCAATTTGCTAACAGTGAACTTGTACGTTTTACTGAAAAAATTTGTTTTGAATTAAGAAAAGAAGAAAAGGTTGCAGGCTGTGTTTCTGTAAAAATAAGGTATACTAATTTTGAAACAAGCTCCAAACAAACCACAATAGATTATACAAGTGCAGACGATGATATCATTCCAATAGTAAAAGAGCTTTTTAAAAAACTGCACAAAAAAGGTGAACCAATACGCTTACTGGGAGTACGTTTGAGCGAACTTACCGACAACGCTATTCAAACAAGTTTATTTTCCAATACAGAAAAGAAAATAGATTTGTACAAAAGTATTGATGATGTAAAAAATAGGTTTGGAAAAGATTTTTTAAAGAGGGCATCATCACGCTAATTTCATATCAATAAGATCTGACAGGTTTTTTTTCTCCAAAACTTTTAACGTTGCATCTCTTACCATTGTCATTGTTTTTCTTAGCCCGCATGTTTCTTCATTACAGTCTCCACACTTTTCATAAAAATTTAAACTTACACATGGCAACAATGCAATTGGTCCGCCGATTATTCTTATTACCTGTGCTATAGAAGTCTTTTTAGGAGAAGCTATCAAATAATATCCACCACCTTTTCCTTTTTTGCTATTGAGTATTTGATGTTGCTTTAACTGCAACAAAATATTTTCAAGGAACTTTAAAGGAATACATTTTTGTTCAGCAATTTCCGCAATTAACACAGGACCCTGACCATATTTATCTGCAAGATGGCCAAGTGCTTTAAGACCGTATTGTGCTTTTTTTGATAGCATTTTTTAAATATAATATTCAATAATAGTAAATGATTTTTTATATCTCTTTTTTAATTAATGAGACGTTATCCTTTTTTTAATTGCTGCATTAATGCTCTGAATTCTTTAGGTGAAGGAGCAGTTAAATCCATAACAACCCCGTGTATATCTTCAAAATTTAATTTGTAAGAATGTAAAGCAAGGCGGCTAATCATTGGTCTTTCTTCTTCATCGTGCTTGCCGAGTTTATAGTTTTTCTTTATGTTAGAAATTAAAATTGGTTTACCGTCTCCATATAAAGGATCGCAAGCTAATGGATTTCCAATATTTTTTGCGTGTACTCTTATCTGGTGCGTACGACCGGTAAATAACTGAAAAGATACCAATGAAAAATGCGAATTTGATTCAAGTACTTCATAACCTGTTTGGGATTCTTTTCCGCTGCGATGCACTGTCATTATACCTTTGCGGGTAAGGTGGTCAGTAATAGGCGCATCTATCATTCCTTTTTGATCGGGCAATAATCCAACTACAACCCCCAGATAAAACTTTTTTACTCTTCGCTCTTCAAATATTTTACACAAATATTTATGAGTGCTTTCATTTTTTGCAAATAAAATTAATCCACTTGTATCCTTATCTAACCTATGCACAATAAAAATATGGCCGTATTTATCTGTAAGGTGTTCCTTCAATGATTTTTCCGTTTGTTCTCTATCGGGAATGGTTAGCATTCCACTCGGTTTATTTATTGCCACAAAATCATCATTCTCAAAAATGATATCAAACTTATTTTTTGCCAAGGGGATTCTTTTTACTTACTTTCTTTTCAGAATGAGTTTTAAATTTTCTTGGTTTCGGAATTTTCACTTCCCTTTCTCTTTTCACTTTTTCCGGTGCTGCAATTTCTTCGCCAAGCGCTGCTGCTATTTCCTCGTTAGAATAATCTTTTCCTTTTCTTTTATCATCATTAACCGGCTCAGGTTTTACCGCTACTTTTTCAGGTGCCGCATCTTTTGTTTTCTTTGCGCTTCGCTTAGATTCGTTCATGTATTTCAAAACCCTAATCTCTTTTTCGCTGAGGTAACGCCATTTACTGCGTTCTACATTTTTCTTTGTTAAGCCTGCATACATTACTCTATCCAAACCCTTCACATCGTAACCCATACTTTCAAAAATGCGGCGCACAATTCTATTTCTGCCACTGTGAATTTCTATACCGATAATAGATTTATCTTTTGGATCTGAGTAAGCCAAGCTATCAACGTACACTGCACCATCTTCCAAAATTAACCCGGCTAATACTTTA
>JAYVVD010000353.1:0-2440 GCA_043787295.1 Ferruginibacter sp.
TTGGCTTAGTAATTTAGAAAGCAGTTGTTTACCAAGCGCATTATGCAAGGTACGGCAGTAAACTTAGCCCACAAAGTAAAAATGATTAAGTAAGTATTAATAATGTTTCAACTTATTTAAGCTTTCATCAAAAAAAATTATTGGGGCATACAATTTGTAATTGTTTTACCTTATATGAAAAAATTTCTCCTCTCAACAATAATTACTATTGCATTGTTTGCCTGCAAGTCGGAAACAGATAAGACCGGCAAAACCGAAAATAACAAAGAGTCAAAATCAACGAAGACAGAACTTGAAAAAAAAATAACAAAAAGAGATGTTAGCATAACAGCGGCAAACGCTTACAATGATATTCTTCTTGACAGTTTAGCAATGGAAAAATTTATTGTTGATACAAAACAAAATGACAGCATAATAAGGCGTATGAGAAGTTTTTACAACGCACGAAATTATCAGTATGCATGGTTTGCAAGCGATGGCTTAACTGAACAGGCTCGGGGTTTCTGGAATCTTCAAAGCTATTATACAACTATAAAAAAGGATACTTCAGTTAATTACAAAATACTAACAGGTTTGATGGATAAATTAGAAACTGTCGAAAAATTAAACGTTAGTACAGGAGATAAAAATATATTGAATGCGGAATTTTTATTAACTACCCTTTTTATAAAATATGTAATAGCTAATTATCAAGATGGGTCTGTAAAAAGAAAGGAGTTGGAGCGTTTTATTCCATTGGTAAAAAGAGATGCTTTAAGTTTTGCTGATTCACTTCTTATTAAAAAACATAAGGATAATAAATATTACGAAGATAATAATGCAGCATATAAAGCGCTTAAAACAAAATTGCAAATTTATTATGACGCTGCAAAAAATGGCGGATGGCAGCCAATAAGTGCCGGCAAGGTTTCTCTAAAAAATGGCAGTTCTTCTCCTTTTATTTCGCAGATAAAAAAACGCTTTTATGCTACTAAAGATATGCCCGCCGATTCTACAAATGTTTATGATACCCAATTACAAACTGCTGTGGTAAATTTTCAAACAAGCCTTGGGCTTAATGCAGATGGTGTAATTAATGAAGCATTGGTGAAAGAAATGAATGTGCCCGCCATAAAAAGAATTGAGCAGATATTGATCAACATGGATAGAATGCGTTGGATGCCTGAACCTGAAGGAAATTTACTGCTTGTAAATATTCCGGAATTTAAATTGCAGGTGTTTGAAGGAAAGAAAAAAGCATTTACTATGAATGTTGTAGTTGGTAAAGAAGGACACAATACAATGATGTTTAAGGGAGATCTTAGCCAGATTGTTTTTAGCCCATATTGGAATGTAACACCAGATATTATAAAGGAAGAAATAATGCCTGCAATGGCAAAAAATCCTAATTATTTAGCCAGCCATCATATGGAAGTAACCGGAACAAGTGGCGGAATACCAGTGGTTAGGCAATTACCTGGCGAAGAGAATTCTTTAGGAAAGGTTAAGTTTTTATTTCCAAACAGTTTCAATATTTATTTTCACGATACGCCTGCCAAAAGCCTTTTTAGCAAGGATAAAAGAGCATACAGCCATGGTTGTATTAGGTTAAGTGAACCGGCAAAACTTGCAGAATATTTATTGCGTTCACAGCCAGAATGGTCCTCCGATAAAATAGCTGAAGCAATGAACAGTGGTGTAGAAAAGTTCGTGGGTTTAAAAAAATCGGTGCCAGTAATAATTACATATTACACTGCATGGGTAGATGAAAACGGATTACTGAATTTTAGAGATGATATTTATGGGCATGATGCATTGTTGCAAAAGAGAATGTTTACAAACTAGAACACATAGTTTGTAAGTTTTCCATCATTATATATTGGCAATGAAGGTGCCCCGTCTTCGGTTAAGCAATACCTGATATCTTTTTCTAAATGGTATTTTATCAGCCGATGATAATGGGTTGCATTGCGTTCTTTCATAAAGGCAAATAGATCAGACTTTGCAGTTATGTAGAGGCTTTCTGCCATTTGAGAAGAATCGCATTGTAAGGTAAAATTTTGTTTAAGTCTATTTACCACCGCACCGGCAAACAAAGTATCTTCTATGTTCACTTTGTCTTTCCAGGCAGCGCAGGCAAGTATTACATTTTTATTTTTAGCCATTAGATAATTACACACTGTTGAAATATTTGGAAAAGAGCCTGTAATAATTTCTTCTGCGCCGTTGGCCAATGCCATGTGCAATAATTTGGTGCCGTTGGTAGTTGTAAGCACCAATGTTTTGCCGGCAATAAACTCTGCCGGATATTCAAAAGGTGAGTTACCATATTGTAATCCTTCTGCAACCTGTCCATCACGTTCGCCTGCGGTAATAGCACTTAATTCAGTTCCTATTCGTATACACTCTGCTACATTATCGATTGGTATAATTTCTTTTGCACCATTATATAATGCAGTGG
>JAYVVD010000354.1:0-4502 GCA_043787295.1 Ferruginibacter sp.
ATACCTTCTTGTTTTACTTTGTTTGCATAATTAATTATACCCCCTTCCAAATGATAAACATTTTTAAATCCATTGTGTAGCATAAAAGCACTTGCTTTCTCACAGCGTATTCCTCCGGTGCAATACATGATTATATTTTTCTCTTTAGCATCCTGAAGCATAGCAACAGCCATCGGTAATTGCTGTCTAAAAGTATCGCTTGGTATTTCAATGGCGTTTTCAAAACGTCCTACTTCATATTCGTAGTGGTTGCGCATGTCAACCACTATCGTATCTTCATCATTACTCAATTTATTAAATTCTTCAGCCGTAACATAGCATCCTTTGTTTGCCATATTAAATGCCTCATCTGTAATTCCATCAGCAACTATTTTATCTCTTACTTTTATTTTTAAAACCCAAAAGCTTTTACCGCCCGCAGGGCGCATATTTTGGGCAGCTTCATGTTGCACGGCAATATTTAACCTCAACCCTTCTAATCCTGAAATATTTTCAATTACATTTTTAAATTCGTTGGCGTTAGTTTCGGGAAAACTAAGCTGCGCATTTATCCCTTCATGCGCTATATATATTCTTCCAAAAACTTTTAACGCATGTAATTTTTTGTAGAGTTCATCCCTAAATTCCACTGGATTTTCTATAAAAAAATATCTGTAAAATGAAATGGTAATGCGTGGCTCATTTTCTGCCACCAACATTTTTTTTAAATCTGCCTGGCTAAGGCGATTGTGTAAAACGGACATGTTTGTAAAATTTGATCTTCTCCGTAGAGAAAAGAAATCATGAAAAAATGATTGGATGCTTGCATGGCAAACCAAATAGTAACTATAAAGTTATTTATTAAATTATTCTTTTTTAGGCTTAAATCTTAAAATTTAAGGAAAATTATTGGCGCCACCAGCAGTTCTTCTAAAACTGGCACCTAATAAACCCCCTGCTCCTATTCTAATACCTGTACTCACGTTATTATTTTTATCATAACCTACGACTGCATCAACTCTAAATATTTTAAAAATATTTTCCAGTCCGCCAAATAGCTCAATATAATTATTGTGTTTGTTTACATATAGTGCATTGCTTCCTGCAACGAGGTGCCAGTTTAATTTTCTAAAAAGAGGAATTTTATTCGTAAACAATCCATTAAAATGATGTTCAACATGCCCGAATGAATAAAAGTTTTCTGTAGTACTGTTTATATAATAGGATGCAAGTTGAAAACTATTTACATATTCACTTGCAGACAGAACTCTGTTTCCGTTGAAGTGTTGAAAATCCTGAATAAATACTTTTTTATTATTTAAAAATCCGCCGATTCCGACTTTGTATTTAATACTACCTGCAATTTTTAAATTTTTATCATCCTGAATTGAAAAACGCCATTTATCAAAATTTACACTGCTGTTAAAAACATTGTTGATACCCTTTATGTAGTTAACAACAAAAGTTGGATATTTTGAACCTATGCCTACTTTGTAATTGGGATACTGAATAAATTTTTGCCCTGGTTTAAATGTGAGAGAAAAGCCTACAATAAGTGCTTTGTGAGAATTAAATTGATTTGATAATTTTTCAACAGGAAAATTTGGAGTTATATTATTACTGTCTTTTTTAAAAAAAGTAAAATTGGTTGTATTGTTTAATGGAATTCTGTTTTCAAATAATCCATAAGCAGAAAAGCGTAAGCCACTTTCATAGCGCCGGTCGTAAGCTATGCTTCCAAAATAATTTTCATAAGTTTTTAAATAATTCTTACCATAAAAGAGTGTACTAATCGTGTTTCTCAAAGGGGGCAAGTTGCCTTCTTTGTTAAACTCACTTACTCTTTTACCACCGCTGAATGAAACTGAATAGCGTTTTAGTTTTGTGGTTAAGGTATCCTGCTCTCTTGTAAAAAAAGTTAGAGAAGCCTGTGGATTTAAGTGTGTGTTATTAAAGCCATATCTAATTGATGGTCTGAAAGAAATTCCAGATCTGCTTTTGCTGCCAAACTTATTTATGTAACCGTTTACATTCACTACCACACCTTCCGCGGGGTTATATTCTGCATTTTTTATTAAGGGATCAACACCCCACGAAGCTGTATTTGTTTTGCTGAAATGGCTTTTTCTAACGCCATTTAAAAATATATCAAATGGTTTTATTTTAGGTTGATTTTTATTCAAAGAATCTATTGAACGCCTGGATAACAATGAATCTTTATTTTGAATATAAATACTGTCTTTCTTTTTATAATCCAGTTCTTCTTCTCTTTCTAGCGGCACGGCTCGGGTGATGTCCCAATAAGCTGCATTCTTTTTATTTACACCGGTGTCGTATTTAATAACAACATTATCAAAATATTTTTTACTGAATTTTGGGTTCACGTTATAGTCGGAGTACACAGTTAAAAAATTACCTCCTGCTTCAATGCCCAATTTTTTAAAATTAAAATGTAGTAACTGGTTTTTTACACGCCGTATATTATTATCAACCGGCACATGCAACTGCGTTATTTGCAATGTATCCATTATTTCCAGTTGAGAGGTTTTGGTCAATGTCAAATTAAAACTTTGAATGCTCCATTCATCTTCTACAATATTTATGATGCCCGAAAAAAGTGGTTCGAACTTGCGTTTTGGAGTTACCTGAATGCTACTTGTAGAACGACCGTTCTCAAAAAAAGTACCCAGATATTTAAAACGGTAAAAATTTAAAGCACCATCTGCAATGGGTGAAATAAAACCACGGGGATTAAATCTGTCTGTAAATATTTTTACGTTGTTGCTGTACAAACTTATAAAAGAGGGAAAATTAAAACCGAAACTGCCACTCCCACTTACTCTGCTGCTCATAACCTCCAGCTTAAATTTATCGGGTTGCTTTACACTCACTTTTGATACCGATTCTGATAAATAAATTATTCCGGTTCCAGTAGAATCAAGACCCATATCTTTTCTATCGCTGTCAGGTATTTTTTGTCCTAATATTTTCTTTGGTAATGCTTTTAATTTTATTAAATCTTTACCGTAAATATTGCATGTAAATTCTTTTACCTGATTGGCATAAAAGTTTCGTTTTTTTATTGCATTTCTTATAATCTCATATGCAGGATCTTCTCCGCCATTTTTTATCACCACAGTTTCCATGCTTAACTTTTGTTCAGTCATCACAAAAGAAAGTTCAGTATCATTGGTTACAGTTACTTTTTTTTCTGATGAAGTGTAACCCAAGGTTTGACAAACAATTGTATATGTGCCGGGTGCAATATTAAGTGCATATTTTGCTTTATCGTTTGCGCTTGTACCCTTTGTTGTACCTTTTATAGTGATGGATGCAAACGGCAATAAATCGCCATTTGAATTAAATACTGTACCATAAATTTTTTGCGCTGAAATATGTTGAAAAAGAAAAATACTAAGAGAAAGTAAAAATAAACGCATGTACAGATTTTTGTGCAGCGAAATTATACCCGAAACTGTTACAGAAAAATTAAAACAATTTAACTGGTAAATAGTTTTCTGGTAAGCCTCCCAGTTAAACTTCCAAAACCCGCAACCAGCCCACCTATAATTCCGGTAGTGACAATCAATAAAATTGGATTATCAACTTTAATAAAAAGTAATGATATTTTGTGCGCCAGCAAATGGTTATTTGCAGTACTCATCCAATAGCTTAAGCCTGCCCATAAAAAAAACAATGCTAAAAACCCTGCAACAAACGCTAAACCTGCTTTTTGAGGTATTACAAATGCCACTAGAAAACCAGCAAATGCAATTACCCACCATGGTAAAAAAAAACATAAAGCAAAACTTAATAATGCGGTCAATAAAATTGAAATAAAAAATTTCATAAGTTGTTATGTAAAATTTTTAAAAAATTAATTAGAGAAATTCATAACCCATTTAATGCGGTCATCTTTTATTTCATCTTTGGTCATCATCCATAACGAATAGTATTGGCCTCCAGCCCATTTATCTACAAAACTGTCGTAATATTTACTGCCTGGGTTTCCATTTTGTCCACCTGGGTAAACACCATATGCTTCTGTTTTTGCAGTAAGGCTCACAACCATTCTCCAACTTGGCCCATGGTCTTCTGTTGTAGCGTTAATCATATTTCTTCCACCACCCATATTTAAATGTAGTCGACTAAACGCCGCCTGTTTTAAAAGATGGTTAATTCTTGTATCTTTATTTTTCCACCATTCAAGATTTCCATTTGCGTCTAATTCTTTTAAAACAATCACTGCCTCTTTAAAAGATTTTATCGCATCATCAGCCAAGGTTTCCATTTTTGTTGTAGTAATATCATCAAAGAATTTATAAGCACTGTCCCGTAAAGTTGCTTCAATTAAAGTACTCTCAAACGGCAGTTGTATGGGCTTTGGTGCTTTTGCAAATTCATCATCATACACATCGCTTTTAAACTTTTTGTACCATTCATTGTACACGGTTGCTCCGGTTGAACTTGCATCATTTCTAAAATTCCAAGATCTTAAAATTGAAAAGTATTTTGTTTCATCT
>JAYVVD010000355.1:0-12777 GCA_043787295.1 Ferruginibacter sp.
CTGTGTGACCACTGCACGAAAATACAATTATGAAGGCATTGGTGCTTATTTAAAATTTGGTTTTATCCCTGCAAACAAATCAAATGTATCCGTTTCCAACACGTTGGAATATGCTTACGATGATTGGGCCATTGCGCAGCTTGCTAAAAAAGTAGGTGATGTAGAAATTTACAATGAGTTTATTATTCGCTCTGCCTGTTATAAAAATTTGTTTGATACAGATGGCTTTGTAAAACAAAAAGACAGCAGTGGTAAATTTTTAGAAAACTTTGATGCGTTAAGTACAAACGGACAGGGATTAATAGAAGGCAATTCATGGAATTACAGTTTTTTTGTACCCCACAATCCTGTCAACCTGATTCAATTAATGGGAGGGAATAATAAATTTGTTGGTAAAATGGATTCTCTGTTTACCATGTACCTGCCGGATAAATATTTTGCCGAAACCGAAGACATAACCCGTGAAGGAATTATAGGAACTTATGTGCATGGAAACGAACCTGCACATCATGTTGCTTACCTCTATAATTTTACTGACAAGCCCTGGAAAACACAGGAGTTAATCCGTAAAATATTGCACAATCAATACAAGCCAACACCCGATGGATTGGGCGGCAACGATGATTGCGGGCAAATGAGTGCATGGTATATTTTTAGTGCGCTGGGTTTTTATCCTGTTGCACCTGGGTCAGATGAATACCAGATTGGTAGCCCAATTGTAAAAAAAGCAATACTAAACTTTGAAAGTGGAAAGCAATTAAACATTACTGTTCTAAACCAGAGTGAAGAAAATAAATATATAAAATCAGTTTCTGTAAATGGTAAAATATTAATAGGTACAGCCATTAAACATCCAGATATTATTAATGGTGGAGAAATTATTTTCACAATGACAAAACAACACAACAAATAAAAGAACTCTACCAATAACCATAAATGAACGTAAAATTAACTACTCAAATAACCCATAACTCGCAACCCTCAACCCACAAATATCACCCTATCATAGCTTTTACCTATGACTATATAAAATCTATTAATAAAAACAATCGGATTTTGATTGTAAGTTTGTCTACTTAAAATATTCAAAATTACAATATGGAAAATAATACAACCGCAGGAAATGCACCTTACAATGTAAACGATGCAACTGCTGAAAGCAAATGCCCTTTTTTAGCAGGTGAGCTTGTAGCTAAAAGGCAACAATTTGCAGGTGCAGGTCCTGTAAACAGAGACTGGTGGCCTAACCAGCTTAAATTAAATGTGCTTCGTCAAAACTCTTTATTATCGGATCCTACCGACAGGAATTTTAATTATGCCGAAGAGTTTAAGAAGCTTGATTTAGCAGAACTTAAAAACGATCTTTTTAAAATATTAACCACTTCGCAAGATTGGTGGCCTGCAGATTATGGAACTTACAGCGGTTTGTTCATCAGGCTTGCATGGCACAGTGCAGGTACATACCGCATAGCAGATGGGCGTGGTGGCGCAGGTTTTGGCACGCAACGGTTTGCACCGCTAAACAGCTGGCCCGACAATGCTAACCTTGATAAAGCACGCTTGCTTTTATGGCCCCTTAAACAGAAGTACGGTAAAAAGATTTCCTGGGCAGATTTGATAATATTGGCAGGTAACTGTGCATTGGAGCAGGCAGGCTTTAAAACTTTTGGTTTTGCTGGTGGCCGTGCAGATGTTTGGGAACCACAGGAAGATATTTATTGGGGTTCAGAGCGTGAGTGGTTGGGAGATAATCGCTACACAGGTGACCGGGAATTGGAGCAACCGCTTGCAGCAGTGCAGATGGGCTTAATATATGTAAACCCTGAAGGACCAAACGGTAATCCTGATCCATTATTGGCAGCAAGAGATATCAGAGAAACATTCGCCCGCATGGCTATGAATGATGAAGAAACGGTAGCATTGATAGCAGGTGGACATACATTAGGCAAAACGCATGGCGCTGCAGATGCAAGCGAGTATGTAGGTGTAGAGCCTGCAGCAGCAGGCATTGAGCAACAAAGCAAAGGCTGGCACAATACCTTCGGCACAGGTAAAGGGGTAGATACCATTACTAGTGGTTTGGAAGGCGCCTGGACAACCACACCATCTAAATGGAGCAACAACTATTTTGAAAACCTCTTTGCTTTCGACTGGGAAAAACACAAAGGCCCGGGTGGCGTACACCAATGGCGTCCTGTAAATGGCGGAGGAGCAGGGTTAGTGCCGGATGCACACGATCCATCAAGAACCCACCAGCCCTTTATGTTGACCACAGATATTTCTTTAAGAGTAGATCCTGTTTACGAAAAAATATCACGTCGATTTTTAAAAAATCCTGCTGAATTTAATGACGTATTTGCTAGAGCATGGTTTAAATTAACCCATAGAGATATGGGCCCAAAAGTTCGTTACTTAGGCGCCGAAGTTCCAGCAGAAGAACTCATTTGGCAAGATCCTGTTCCGGCGGTAATGCATGAATTAATAAACGAGCAGGATGTGGCAGATTTAAAAGCAACCATACTTTCTATAGGTTTGCCGGTGTCTCAATTGGTATCTACTGCATGGGCGTCTGCATCAACTTTTCGTGGCAGCGATAAACGTGGTGGCGCAAACGGCGCACGTATTCGCCTTGCTCCACAAAAAGACTGGAAAGTTAACAATCCAAGCCAATTATCAAAAGTTTTAGAAAACCTTGTAGGCATACAAAATGCATTCAATAGTACTCATGCAGGCGGTAAGCAGGTTTCTGTTGCAGACCTTATTGTGTTGGCAGGTAATGCAGGTATTGAGCTGGCAGCAAAAAATGCAGGTCATAATATCACAGTTCCTTTCAGTGCAGGCAGAACAGATTCATCACAAGAGCAAACCGATGTACATTCATTTGAAGTATTAGAGCCGCAGGCAGATGGATTCCGCAATTATGCAAAGGCTAAATATACTGTTTCCGCAGAAGAGTTGTTGATTGACAAAGCACAGTTGCTGACTCTTACGGCGCCAGAAATGACAGTGCTTGTAGCAGGTATGAGGGTACTGAATACCAATTTTGATCATGCACAGACAGGCGTTTTCACAACCCGTCCCGAAGTGTTAACCAACGATTTCTTTATAAATCTGTTGGATATGAATACAACATGGAAGGCAGTATCAGAAACAGATGAGGCATTTGTTGGTTCAGACCGAACAACTGCTAGTCTTAAATGGATAGGAACCCGTGTAGATCTTATTTTTGGCAGCAACACCGAGCTTAGAGCAATTGCCGAAGTCTATGCCTGCGAAGATTCAAAAGAGAAGTTTGTAAATGATTTCGTAGCGGCTTGGACCAAGGTGATGAACCTCGATCGTTTTGAGTTAGCCTAATCCTAAAGTCACATATTTTATAAAAGCTGGTCCGGTAACGGGTCGGCTTTTTTGTTTGCGTTTGTTTTGTTGAAGCATGATCAATAAGCAAAGCCGAGCAGTTGTATCGGGCTCATACGCTGCAATCTTTTGTTCGTTCCTCACAAAAGGATTTCCACTTCTATCCCGGCTATGCGCAGCATTTTTTCTTTACTGTGCTTTTAAAAGAATAAGTCTGTGCCAGGGAAATATTTAGGGGGAATGTGACGCCAAACGAGTAAAGTAACAGAACTACATTAAGCAAAATGTAATAACTCACCTTATTAGGATAACGGTACCTTGTTGCTGAATTATAGGACTGCTATCAATAGCAAATTTACATGTCCATACATAAGTTCCTGATTTTTGCGCTATGCCTTTAAAAATTCCATCCCAACCTTGATTGATATCCGTTGTTCTAAATAAGAGTTGACCATACTTATTGTAAATATTAAATTCAACTGAGCTTATATTGCCGAACAATAGTGCTTTTAACCTGTCGTTTTTGCCATTACCGTCCGGCGTAAATGCATTAGGTACAAAAAGACCATTCATGCATTGTTTCAACAAAACTTTTATACTATCTCTGCCGATGCAGCCTTTGTTATCTTTAACTTCTAACCAATATAGGCCAGGTTTATCAATTACAACTTTTGCGTTGATAATGCCATTGCTCCACATATAATTTGCAAATGATGATGTGGCTTGTAAACTGATTATACTATAATTACAAATAGCCGTATCTAACGGTAAAAAATCTGTAGGTAACGGTAAACTGCTTGTTATCCTTGCGGTGTCGCTTGCCTTACAGTTATGGATATCAGTAACAGTTACATAATATATTCCTAAATTATTCGCTGTAAAGGTTCTGTGAGTAGAATTGTCTTGCCATAAATAACTTGCAAAAATTCCTCCATCAAATATTTTGCTGCTGCCTATGCAAAGTTCGGTGCTATGGTTTAACTGTACAATGGGTAAAGCATAAACTTGCCTAAGTATGATGGTGTCTTTTGATATACAATTGTTTATTGTGGTTGCATTTACATAGTAGGTTCCTGTGGTATTTACGTTAATTTGCTGCGTTAAACTACCATTACTCCACAAGTAATTTGTAAAACCTGTTCCCGCATCAAAATTTAATGACTGTCCTAAACAAATACTGGTATCTTTTCCCAAATTAATAATAGGAGAGTTATAAACTGTAATATGTACAGTATCAAAACTAAAGCACCCCGGCGATTTTTCTGCCCTCGCATAATAAGTTGTATTTGTAAATGGATTTACAGTTACCATTTGCGCATTTATTGAGCTAATATTATAATTAGGCAGCCATCCATAACTTATAAAATTATCAGGCATACTCAAATGAATGGTATCATTATTACATTTATTTCTGTCAGGACCTATTGATATAGTTTCTATTGAGCGTGGCCTAACGTTGACTGTATCCCTAAAAACTCCCCCACAGGCGTCTGTTGTTTTTACATAATATATCCCAGGAGCGGTAACTGTATAAATAGAATCTGTTGACCCATTCTGCCATAAATAAGAAGAATAGCCGGTATGAGCATTTAGTATAATTGTGTTGGCAGGACAAATACTCGTATCTGGACCAATATTTAAAAAGGCAGGTGCCTGCAATACTGTAATAAATATCGAATCTTTTATAAGGTTGCAGCCTTGAATTGTACCGTATAAATAACCGGACCAACTACCCGTAAAATTAAATGAATAAGAAGAATCGTTTTGTTGTTGAACACTGCTCACTATATTATTTGGGTATTGCCAGATAATATTGGCACCACATCCAACATTTTTACGTGTAGTTATTTGTAACGCCTGCGATTGGCAGATTACAGCAAAGGGAGTTAAGATTTTAAGTGTATCACAATGTGAAATTTGAAAACATGCCGGACTTAATTGAACAGGAACTGATGTGCTAAAAAAAGTTTTATTTATACTTTCTACGAATATATTTGATTTAATTACACCAGCTTGATTGTAAGTCAATGGGATATATCCAAAAGAATAAATAGAAGTTGAATTGTCATTATAACCTATGCAGGAAGATGAAGTATCAGATGGGTAAGTTTTTAAAAATTCTATTTTATTTAAATTTGCTGCACTGTCCCCCAAAAGCTTTATTGTCATAGTTCCTCCATTGGGAAGTTGCGCAGCCAATGGTTCATAAGAAATACCTTCTCCGGCATAATGCTTCCGCCTTTGTTTAATTATCTGATTATTGTTAAAGTGATTAATATAAACATCAGCCGTATAACTGGAAATATAGGCAAACATTGAAAACACCCCCGTTTTATCAGGAAAAGTTGTAACCCTTGTATTGTACCCATTACTTTCTATGAAGTTTTGAAAACAATATGCTTTTACAAAATTAAGACTACTGTCAAATTCTGCTACTGATCCTTGAAATAAAGGAGTAGTACCATTCCATAAATATTGATAAGAACCAAAGGGTCTGCCAGCCAAAAGATAATGTCCATCATTTGTTACTTGCAGAGGTTCCTGTGATAAAAAATTTGTTTTAATTCCATTTGTATCATTCGTAGTAAAAAAGCGGGTGTTGATAGTATCTCCATTAACCTTGCTAATTCTGTATATGCTTACATCTGCTTTTGTTTGAGAATAATTAAGTGTTCTTCCAAAAAGTCTTATTTCCTGAGGCCTTATATCTAACCCAAAAGAATTGTCAAAAGCGCTGCCCGAATTATATGCCTTGCTCCAAATAATATCGCCATTGACAGAGTTTAAGCGAACCAGCCCTCTTCCATCTGACCAGAATGGTCCCGTAAAATAAACATCACCGGATGATGGATCCTGCTTTATTTGTTGAACATAAAAATAATCACTACTTCCACTTCCTTGCCCCCACAAAGTTGATTTGTAAGTTTTACTCCAGATAATGTTACCAATATTATCAGTTTTTGTAATCAACAAATCATTGTTACCTGAAACACGGTTATTGGTTCTTCCTGCAAAAAGAAGCGTTCCACCAATTAATTCTATTGTTCTGTAATAATCACTATAGTTGTTTGTAATATTGTTTATACTGTCATATCTTTTACCCCATAATAAATTACCATTAACATCTGTTTTAAAAACGACTAAACCAGTTTGATAAGGTGGAAGAGATTTTTGATAAAACCCTGTAAGTAACACATCGCCGCTTTGAGTTATATATGGATGATTTACCCCAAAATAAATTGAATCATTTCGCCAGAAAAAACGTGCAGCAGTATCAAAACAAATAATGGAAGTCTGTTTTTCTATGAAATTGTTATTAGTAAATGTTAATGGGGTAGTAGTATTACGACTGGTATTTTGATAAGGGTTTTTTATGTTTTGAGTACCAAAAGAAAGAAGCTTGTGCATAGCTTCTGTTGAATCAAGCATATATTGGCTGGGTCTAAAAAAAACCTGACTCTCTGCTGCTAATGACATTAATGCCGAACTTACAAACATCAAAACAATTTTCTTTGGTATCATAGTTATGGAAAATTTCCAACATCGAATTTATTGATCTTAAAACTGCATAATGTAAAGATTATAAATAGTCAAAAGTTTTTATTTGCGATTTCACATTAAAAAGAAAGTATTAACTTCAAAATTTTTATTGCGAAATATAATTTTGCAAATGATTGATGGTTTCCTTTTGAGATTCAATGATGGACATTACCACATCACCTATTGAAATAATGCCTGCCACCTTATCATTATCTACCACCGGTAAATGGCGAATTTTATTTTTACTCATCAATTCCATGCATTGTTCCAGGCTATCTTCACACTGCACTGTTATAACAGATTTGGTCATTATTTCACTCACTTGCGTATCATGCGAAGCCTTGCCCTGCAATACTATTTTACGTGCGTAATCTCTTTCAGAAAAAATACCCAATAGTTTTTCTTCTTCAATAATCATTAACGCCCCAATGTTTTTTTCTGCCATCATTTTTAATGCATCAAATACAGATGCATTAGCGGTCATGGAAAAAACAAAACTTCCTTTTGATTTTAAAATACCAGCAACTTTCATAAAGCAAAATTTAAAATGAAGAAATAATGTGTTGCTTAAAGTTAACCAGAATATTTGAAAAGTCTTTCGTCCAAATGAACTTTACTAATTACAATAGCGTCCCATCCCTATATCGCTTCCTACATATATTACCATTTAAGCCTACTGGTATACAAAACTGCAATCTTTATAATTCTTTCTTTTAAGCGTTTTCTCTGCTAATTTACTTTTTTAATCAGGTCTTAATTTTGTAAAACTTAATACTATAAACAACAAAAGCTGCCTCCTAATAAAGAGCCAGCTTTTAATTTTACTTTTTACTTTTATACTTTTTATTTAAAAACACTTTTCACATACTCCTCAATTTCTGCACCCTTTGCTTTGCTTATCTTATCAAAAGCCGCTTTAAAACTTGAGTCCACACTGCTTCGGTAAGCAGCCGGTATTAAATTTCTAAAGACAAGAATATCATCAATACCTTTTTTAATACTTGCCATATTAGTAAGTTTTGCAAGGTAGCCCGCATACTTAGCTGTAAGACCTAACTTTTCTTGTGATGCTGGCGCATCTTTGTACATGCTGGATATATAAACAAAATCTGCCTCCGTTCCGTTAGATATCAACACATCATTTACTGCTGCTCCCAAAGCACCTTTGGCATCATTGCTGAACTTTTTTGCAAGTGTGTAGGCACCTGCTTCATCAAATGCTACAAGCCCTTTTAAGGCAGCTCCTGCAACGGAGTAAGAAGAATCATTTACTGCGGCCTGGTAAACAGACAAATACTTTTTGTTGCCATTTTTTACAAGATAGGTTATGGCTGCGGCTTTTACTTTTTTATTCTCGCTTTTTGCAAGTGCTTCCACCTGCTCCAACACTGTTGCATCAGCTTTGTAGGGCGATGCTGCAAGTTTTTGCAGGGTAAGTATTTTTAAGCCGCCAAACTTATCACTCAATCCTTTTGCCAACTCAGGCATATCTTTTTTTGCAAAGAAATCCAGTGCCTCTCTGCGGTCCATATAATTTCTTGCATTTTTAAATTGTGAGATATAATTGGCTTCTGTTTTATTGTCTGTCTTTTCTGCAAGCAACAATTTATCTGCATCTACATTTATTAATTCAGGATGTGTTTTGTAATAAAAGAAAACAGTATCTATTTTGTTCCCTACACTTACATTGTATCTTTTTCTTTCTGCGCCTGTGTAAACATCTACAGCCATAGGAATTTTAAAATACTTATCGCCTTTTTGTATCTGTTCTATAATGACAGAGGCCTTGCCTGCAGCATCATCATACAAATAATCTATTTTTAATTTAGGGTGGCCGCTGCTATAATACCACTGGTTCCAAAACCAATTCATATCCATACCGGTTGTTTCTTCAAATGCTAGGCGCAATTGTCCTGCTTCGCCAGCTTTAAATTTATTGGTAGTTAAATAATTGTTCAGCGATTTAAAAAAAGCTTCATCACCAACATAATTCCTAAGCATATTTAATATTCTGCCGCCCTTGTTATAACTCACTGCATCAAACATATCCTCTTTATCAGCATAATGAAAACGTACAAGGTCTTTGCCTTCGCTGCCACTTTGTATATAACCCTGCATATCGCTGTTATTATGCTCATAAGCTGCATCCGGTCCGTCTTTGTGTTCTAACCACAAATACTCGCTGTAGTTTGCAAAACTTTCGTTTACTGTAAGGTGGCTCCAGCTTTCTGCGGTTACCAAATCTCCAAACCACTGGTGAAAAAGTTCATGTGCTATCGTTTCTTCCCATGCATTACCATCAGCCAGCTGGCGGTTATTTTGATAAGCACTTTCCTGGTGCAAAGTTGCTGTAGTGTTTTCCATAGCTCCACTCACATAATCTCTTCCTACAATCTGCGCATATTTCTGCCATGGAAATTCAACACCCAGTTTCTCTGAATAGAATTTGATCATTTCAGGCGTGTTGCCAAAAATTTTTCTTGCATATTGTTTCTGGTTTCTTTCTGTATAATAACTTACCTCTTTGCCTTTGTAACTGTCTTTTGTAATGGCAAAATCGCCCACACCCATAAAAAATAAATAAGGAGCGTGTGGTAGGTCCATTTTCCAAGTGTCAGTTCTTGTACCATCAGTATTTTTCTTTTCACTTATTTTTAAACCATTGCTAAGTGTTACATATTTTGCCGGTACCGTCATAGCAATTTCTTCTGTACTTTTTTGATTTGGTTTGTCTATAGTAATCATCCAAACACTATTGGCTTCGGTTTCGCCCTGTGTCCAAATTTGTGTTGGTTTGTTTTTATCTTCTCCTTTTGGGTTTATAAAGTACAATCCCTTTGCATCAGTAATTGCTTGGCTTCCTTTAACTTTTAACTGATTAGGCTTGCTCACATAGTCAAAATACAGTGTATATTTTTCATCGCCTTTGTAGGTTTTATCCAGTTTAATATTTAACTGCATACCATCATAAGTATATTTAAGCAGCATTTTTGAAGTGCCTTTCATAACAGCCACTTCCTTTATCTCCATACCCTTTGCATCCAGCAACACACTATCCGTTGCATAAAAATGGGGTTTTAATGTAAGCCATTCCTTGCCGTCCATAAACGCATTGTCATAGTCAAAATGTACATCCAGCTTAGTATGTACGAGTTCATTTGTTTTCGGATAACTTTCCCTCAATACCTTTTTCCACGCAGTATCGTCTACCTGATCCGGCGTTTGTGCATATATACTTACAGGTAGTGCAGCTATGCATAACAGCGTTAAAATTCTTTTCATACAATTGTTTAGTTTTTAAATTGATAGGGAAATAGCTCCTGTAAATGGCTTAATTTATGTGCAGCCAATAGAAGTTACTCCATTAAATAATAATGGTAAAAATAAAGACTTGCTTTAAAATACCATCCTAATATTTTATAAATGGCAAATGGGCATTAATCTTTAAATTTGTTTTTTAAAGCACCGCTTTTATGAAAATCCTTCTACAATTGTCAATGTTCTTGCTACTTAATTCAACATTGCAGGCACAACAGTATTATTTTGCTTATGTACAAACTGACAATAAACAACCTTTCTATGTAAAAATAAATAATAAATTGCTCAGTTCTTCTGCATCCGGTTATATGGTAATTCCAAAATTAACCACAGGCAATTATACCGTTACATTTGGTTTCCCAAAAGAACAGTTTCCTCAACAGACTATTAGTTTAAATATTGCGGCTGCAGATGCTGGCTTTCTTTTAAAAGATTTTGGTGCAAAAGGGTGGGGGCTTTTTAATTTGGAGACGATGCAGGTTGCAATGAATAATTCAGCAGGCAATGTTATTTCTGCAACTGTTGCTACCAGCGATGATGTGTTTAGCAATACACTTGCAGGTGCCGCTAATACTAATCTCTCCGTTCCCAAAAAACCTTCTCCTGTTGTAGTGGTAGAACCCAAGCCAGTTGTTGCTCTGGCACCTTCTCCGATAATTGCTGTAGAGCCGAATCCTGTTGTGGTAAAAGAAGAAACAATTATTAATAAAGTAGCTTCAGGAAATGCAATTGAGAAAATAAATACAAATAGCGATCTTGATGGTAGAACTTACACCTATGTAGATCGTACAGGTTCAAAAAACGATACTATAAATGTTTTTATTGCTGCAAAAAAACTGCCGGCACCTGCTGAACCGGTAAAAGATGTGGTGGTTATAAAAGAAGAAAAACAAGAACCTAAAGAAGTAAAACCAACAAAATTTTTAGATATTGATATGGCTAATCCGGTCGCTAAAAGTTCTATATCCGAAATTACTCCTAAAATAATATCAACGGCAACGCCTTTCGCTGTAGTCAAGTCGGAACCAGTAGCAAAAGACAAACCAGTGGTAAGTTTTAATTCTGATTGTAAAACGATGGCCAATAACAATGATTTTCTTAAAATAAGAAAGAAAATGGCAGCGTCCGGTTCAGAGGATGAAATGGTGGGTACTGCAAAAAAGTCTTTTAAAGCAACATGTTATTCTGTAGAGCAAATAAAGAATTTAAGCTCTTTGTTTTTAAATGATGCAGGCAAGTACAATTTTTTTGATGCTGCTTATCCACATATTTATGATAGTCAAAATTTTGGTGCATTGCAAACCCAGCTTTCAGATCAGTATTACATCAGCCGCTTTAAAGCCATGATACGTAATTAATTTTATGGCAAGGTATTTTATAGAATTAGCTTATAGAGGTACAAATTACGCAGGCTTTCAGATTCAGGAGAATGCAAATACTATACAGGCAGAAGTAGAAAAAGCGCTCTATACTTATTTCCGAATATCCATCATGCTTACAGGATCATCTCGTACAGATGCTGGTGTTCATGCATTTCAAAACTTCTTTCATTTCGATTCAGACTTACAAACAGAAGCAGTTGCAGGTGTAAAAACTATTTATCATTTGAATGCTCTACTTCCGCTTGATATTGTTATAAAAAATATAAGCAAAGTGGCTAATATGGCGCATTGCAGGTTCGATGCAACTTCCCGTAGTTATACCTATTCCATTTACGACCACAAGAATCCCTTTTTGTTTGATAACGCATATTATTATCCTTATCCACTCAATATAGAAGCCCTTCAACAAGCTGCTGCATTACTCCTTATCCATACTGAATATCAGAGTTTTGCAAAGAAAAATATTCAGGTTTTTACTTACAATTGCCACATAACAGAAAGTAGCTGGATTTTTAAAGATGATTTACTACTGTACAATATAACCGGTAACCGTTTTTTAAGAGGAATGGTAAGGGGGCTGGTAGGTACCATGTTGTTAGTAGGTAAAGGCAAATACAACATTGCCGATTTTAAAGCTGTTTTAGAAAGTAACAACAGTGCTAAAACAGATTTCTCTGCTCCGGCAAAAGGCTTGGCACTCAAAGCAGTTCAGTTTTGATAGATTATTTTATTCAATGTAACCCTTGTACAGCAGGCTTTACATGAAAAAGATAAAAATTAATTGTAAAAAGTTTGTGTGCGGAAATATATCCCCCTATCTTTACTGTCCGCTTTAAAAAAAGCATAGTTCTTTTCATAAATAAATCACATTATATCACTTTAATCATTAGTTTTTTTTCTTAATAAAGAGTCAAATAATAATGAAATATATTTTGTCGAATGCATTGACATCCATACCTTTGCACTCCGCAAGAAAAAAGAGGTGAGATTATCTAAAGAGATAGAGTAGAAATTTGTTTAGAAAAAATTAATAAATTAGGTTACTAAAAAATATTTTTATACTTTTGCACCCCGCTAAAAGAAAGGCGTGAAAATGAGAGAGTAAATATAAGATCTTTGAAAGTTTGGAAATAACAGCAAGAATAAAACGAAAGTTTAAACAGGTAATTTTAGCGCAAAT
>JAYVVD010000356.1:0-4237 GCA_043787295.1 Ferruginibacter sp.
CGAATACAAAAAAGTTGTTCCAAAAGGGTATGTAAGAATTTTAGGTAAAATTGCAGAACTTACTGACACCGGTATTGCTGTTCATTTTTTTGTAGGCAACCATGATATGTGGATGAAAGATTATTTTCAAAAAGAACTTAATACAACTGTTTATTTTGAACCGGAAGAATTTGTTTTTTCTGGCAAAAAATTTTTAATTGGTCATGGAGACGGTTTAGGCCCCGGTGATAAAGGTTATAAGTTTATTAAAAAAATATTCAGAAACAGGTTTAGCCAATTAATTTTCGGTGCCTTACCACCAAGTCTTGGCATAGGAATGGCTGATTATTTAAGCAGGAAAAGCAGGGCTAAAACAGGCAAAACAGATGAAGTGTTTTTGGGTGAAGAAAAAGAATGGCTGGTGATATATTCTAAAAACATCCTTCAGCAAAAACATTATGATTATTTTATTTTCGGCCACCGGCATTTACCGCTGGATATTTCTTTGAATGAAAAAAGCAGGTATATTAATCTGGGCGACTGGATTAAGTATTTCAGTTATGCCGTTTTTGATGGAAATAATTTATCGCTTGAATATTATAAAAAATAAGTTTGATCAAAATTAAAATCACATATTTAATTGCATTTTTTATTGTGCTTTGTTTTAATACAATTGCACAAAATATTTCTATTGTAGATACAACCAATGTGCAGGGAATAAAAACAAACAGCACATTTAAATTCTTAAAAAATATACCGGGTTCTTACAGTTATTTGGATGTTGATGTATTGGGCAATATCTATTTAATTACTGATAAAAATCAATTAAAAAAAGTAAAGCCAAATGGGGATTCGCTGGCTGTATTTAATGATGTAAAACAATTCGGCAACCCAACATTATTAGATGTAAACAACCCTTTAAAAGTATTGCTTTATTATAAGAGCTTTTCAACTGTTATTATTTTAGATAGGTTTCTTGCTGTACGAAATACCATCAACTTTAGAAACCAGAATATATTTAAAGTTAAAACACTTGCTAATTCCTACGATAATAACATCTGGATTTTTGATGAACAAAACTTTTCGCTCAAAAAAATTAATGATGAAGGCACTGTTATTAGCGAAACTTTAGATCTTAGGCAATTGTTTGATACAGTACCTTCTCCTACGCAGATAATTGATAAAAATAACTTTGTTTATCTGTACGATGAAAACAGAGGTTTTTATATTTTTGATTATTATGGTTCTTTTAAAAATAATTTACCCTTTTTAAACTGGAAACACGTTGCTGTATATGGCAATAAATTAATGGGGTTTATAGGAGACATTTTTTACAGCTACGAGCTAAATTCATTCAATTTAAAAAGTTATAAACTCCCCTCTTTTTTAAAAGATTATATTGATATAAAAACAATGAATGGAAAAATATATCTACTCAAAAAAGACGGCCTTGAAATATTTGATTTACTATAATTTAAACTTTACAGATGGGGGTTTTAGATAAATTAATATTGGATAATACGATACGCAGTTACCTCATAATTTTTATAATAATTGGCATTACGTTTCTTTTTAAAAGACTGCTTTCCCACAAAATTGCAACCCTTCTTTTTTTACTGATAAACAGACAGTGGAAAATGCTTAAAAAAGCCGAGTTGGTTTCTTTAACTATTAAACCATTAAGCTGGTTACTGGTAACTGTAGTAGCAGATTTTGCTATTGAAAATTTAAATTATCCTACCGCCTGGAATTATAAATTACATGGAATACTACTAAACGATATTTTAGAAAAAATCGGCAACTCAGCTATTATAATTGCCCTGTTTTATTTTTTAATAAGCCTTATAAATTTTATATCTCTCCTACTGGAACAACAGGCTTTAAATGATGCCGACAAAAGCCATGGACAAATCGTTATTTTTTTTAGAGACCTGCTGAAAGTATTCATAGGAATTGTTGGTTTTCTTTTTGTTCTTAAAACAGCCTTTAACCAAAATATTGGCACACTGCTTACAGGTCTAAGTATTGTTGGTGCTGCATTGGCACTCGCTGCCAAAGAAAGTATTGAAAACCTGATTGCTTCATTCATCATCTTTTTTGACAAACCATTTTTTACCGGAGACACTTTAAAAGTAAACAACGTAGCTGGTACTGTAGAAAGAATTGGTTTAAGAAGCACCCGCATTCGTACACTTGAAAAAACACTCGTTACTGTTCCTAATAAACAAATGGTAGACAGTGTTGTTGATAATTTAAGTATGCGAAATCAAAGAAGGGCAGAAATAAAACTTGTACTGGCCAATAAAACTAAACCTGAACAGGTATTAAAATTAATGGATGCTGTAAAAACAGCCCTTACCGAACTTCAAAATAATATAATAAAAAGCAGTGTCTTTGTAACAGACTTTGGTAAAGATGGTGTAACAATAATAATAGAATATTTCACTATAGCGTTTAGCATGCAGGAGTATAACATCCTTAAACAAAAGGTAAACTTTAAACTAATGTATCTTATGGAAGAGTTTCATTTGGAAATGTCTTCAACATCAAGCAATATCACCATTGTAAATGCTGAAGCAGATGCATCACCTAAACAACAGTCGATTTTATAAACTCTTTAAAAGCTGACCAAGTTCAGTATCCCATTTTCCTGTTTTACCATACTCAACAACCCGACCGACTTCTTTACCATCTTTCATAACTATAATTGTTGGTACATTGGTTATTTTAAAAGCGCCTGCAATATTTCCTAGCGTTTTTTTACTTCTATCAACAGCATATAAACTAATGTTTTTTTCAGAAAGACCACTCTGCTCCTGCAGTTTAAAAAACTTAGGCAGAATAAACTGCGTATCCTCACACCATGTACCTCCAAATACTACATATTGTACTTTATCTTTTGTGTTGGCCATTGCATTGGTAATAGTAGTATCTAATTTGTAACCCGTTTGATTACCACTATACCAACTGTTAAATGCAGCATTTGTAGCTATATCATTTTTCTCTATAATACCATTCAGTATTGTTACATTATTGTTATCGACAGTAGTTGTAAAAGGAGTTTGTGCATTTGCAGTTAAAAAACCTACAGCAACAAAAGATAACATTAATAATTTTTTCATTTCTAAAATTTAAACAAAATTAAATACAAACCATTTTAATAAAAACACAAAATTCAGCTTTGGGAATAATATTCCAAATATTGTAATGGTCATTATAATTTTAATCACAAACTCAGCTTTAAATCAAGTAAAAAAAGTTTAGTACGCTGCAACTCTTCTATCACAGCAAACACTTCATCAGCTTTTTTATTCTTCCTTAAAAAATCATTTGCTCCTTCAATAGTATACTTTTTTTCCCGCAGCAAATGGTGAATTAGTTTTAAATTTTTTACATCTTCCGGACGAAAATGCCTGTCACCTTTGCCATTTAATTTTGGTTTTAAAATGTCAAATTCATTTTCCCAAAACCGAATTAATGAAATATTTACTTTAAACATTTCAGCTACTTTTCCAATACTGTAATACTTCTTTTGAAAAAGAATATCATCTTCCGGAACATCAATTAAATCAGCAGTAATATAGACTTCTGTTATTTTGCGCCGCCCTCTTTTTGGTTGCTTTGGCAATACCACATCTTCCTCTTTTTTTTCAGAATCGTAATTAAGATTTGTTTCTACAGTATCATCTTTTAGCAAAGATAATTCAACATCTTCTTCATGAACAGGCAACGGTTTTACCTCATCATTTTTAGGAGAAGGTTTATCAAAATCAAATAAAGATGTTTGTTTGTGAGACATAATGTAATTTAATCAAAACTTTTTGCACTGCCAGTAGAGGCGATTTTTAATAATCGGTCAAATTCCTCTGCAGTTAAATCATTGTAAAAAAAGTAAACAGGGTCAACTGGGTTACCATTCACATGTACTTCGTAATGGCAGTGCGGCCCCGTACTCGCTCCTGTGTTGCCAACCCAGCCAATAATTTCTCCTCGTTTCACCCGTTGGCCTTCCCGGGCTTTTATTCTTACCATGTGCATATATTCAGTTTCGTAGCCATAGCCATGGTTAATAATTACATGATTACCCGTTCCCATACCCATACCAGCTGTGGTAATTTGTCCATCGCCAGTAGCGTAAATCGGTGTGCCTTGTGGTGCGGTAAAATCCAGCCCATTGTGCATTTTGGCAATTCCATAAATGGGATGTATTCTCATACCAAAGCCACTGGCTATTCTTGTAAGCTGTTTATTACTTACA
>JAYVVD010000357.1:0-5720 GCA_043787295.1 Ferruginibacter sp.
ATAATTATGAAAGAACTTTCAGGCTCTCACCAGTTAATAGCTATTACACACCAGCCACAAATTGCTGCAAAAGCAAATGCACATTATTTTGTTTACAAACAAATTGTAAAAGATACCATTCAAACTTCGGTGCGGTTGTTAAATGAGGATGAAAGAATAGTAGCCATTGCACAAATGCTGAGTGGCGAAAAGCCAACTGCTGCTGCATTAGAAAATGCCAAGGAAATGATGAATTAAAATGCTGCATGATTTTTTTAAAAAGTTGAAAAAAGATTGAAAGCAGAAACGCTGCGGGATAGTAGCGAAAAGCCCACAGTGTAGCGCAGCGAAACGAGGACTTGCAGCGAATAGCCCGAACAAAAGTTGAATAGAATTTATGCGATGAAAGCGCCAAACCTTCTTTTAAAATATTATTAATTAATTTAGCTTTTTACTTACTCATCTTCAAATAATAAACTTGCTATGTATAATTTACTGAAAGGAAAAAAAGGAATCATATTTGGTGCGCTGGATGAAAAATCTATTGCATGGATTACTGCATTGAAATGCCATGAAGAAGGAGCCGAAATTGTCCTGAGCAATGCACCGGTGGCTATGCGAATGGGAGAAATAAATAAGCTTGCAGAAAAAATAGGAGCACCTGTAATTGCCTGTGATGTAAGCAGTGCCGATGATGTAGAAAACCTGATTGCAAAAACGATGGACCATTTTGGTGGTGGTTTTGATTTTATTTTACATTCCATTGGTATGAGTATAAATGTGCGCAAAGGCAAGCATTATACCGAAATAGATTATACGCACAACCTTAAAACTTTTGAAATAAGCAGTATGAGTCTGCACAGGGTTTTGGCTTGTTGTATGAAGCATGATGCATTGAATGAATGGGCCAGTGTTATTGCGCTCACATACATTGCTGCGCAAAGAGTTTTTCCTGATTACAATGAAATGGCTGATGCAAAATCTCTGTTAGAAAGTGTTGCAAGAAGTTTTGGTTACCACTACGGGGTTAAAAAACATGTACGTGTAAATACTGTTTCTCAGTCGCCTACAAGAACAACAGCAGGCAGTGGCGTAAAGGGTTTTGACGGATTTATTTCTTACGCCGAAAAAATGAGTCCGCTTGGTAATGCCAGTGCTGAAGACTGTGCAAATTATTGTGTAACGCTATTTAGTGATCTCACAAAAATGGTTACAATGCAAAATTTATTTCATGACGGTGGATTTTCCAATACTGGTGTAACGCAGGGTGTGATAGACCAGATGGAGAAGTAAGTATGAGATTCAAGATTTGAGTAACAAGTATCAAGATTTTAGTAACAAGTATCAAGATTAAAGACAACAGATAGAAACTCGAGCAACAATTATTTTGGCAGAAACGACGTAACAAAAAAACAAAGACCTTTCAATTACGAAAGGTCTTTGTTGTATAATAATCTAAAGTCTTGTGTCTTTAATCTTGTGTCTAGTATCTTTTTTAGTATTCATCTTCATTAAAAAAGAAATCTTCCTGGCTGGGATAGTCGGGCCAAATGTCTTCAAGGCCTTCATAAAGATCACCTTCATCTTCCAGTTCCTGTAAGTTCTCTATCACCTCAATAGGAGCGCCGCTGCGTATACTGTAATCAATCAATTCATCTTTAGTTGCCGGCCAAGGCGCATCTTCCAAATGTGAGGCAAGTTCTAGTGTCCAAAACATTATTATAACTGTTTAATTTTGTGCAAATGTAGATGTTCGTACGAAATAACCAAAAGTGTTTTTTTAACATATTTTTGATCAAATAACAAAGTTTTAAAAAAGTAGGTATTTTATTGATAACTAAGGTATAAAAGGTCATTTTCTTTATCAGCAATTTTTTTGAAAGATTCGAATTGGGTTTCAAAAAGGAAGTTTTAAAAATATTATCGTCACTTTTATTAATTATTTTGTGCAAATGTTAGTAGCCAGGCAAATAGAAAAATCTTATGGGGAGTTGCAGGTTTTAAAAGGGGTTGATCTTACAATAAACAAGGGAGAAATTGTGAGCATTGTTGGATCATCAGGTGCAGGAAAAAGTACCTTGTTGCATATCGTTGGCACATTGGATGCTCCCGATAAAGGCCAAGTATTATTAAACGACAAACGAATTGATAACTTGTCAGGTAAAGAATTGTCAACCTGCAGAAATAAAAATATTGGATTTATATTTCAGTTTCACCATTTACTGCCTGAGTTTACAGCTTTGGAAAACGTATGCATACCTGGATGGATTGCAGGAACAAAAAGAACAGAGACAGAAAAAAAAGCTACAAGGCTTTTAGAAACACTGGGGCTAAAAGACAGATTACAAAATAAACCTAACCAATTATCTGGCGGCGAGCAACAAAGAGTTGCGGTTGCAAGAGCATTGATCAATGATCCACTAATTGTAATGGCCGATGAGCCAACTGGCAACCTTGACAGTGCCAACGGTAGGGATTTGTATAAACTGTTTATTGAATTGCGGGATAAATTTGAACAGACATTTTTAATAGTAACTCACAATGAAGAACTAGCCCAAATGGGAGATAGGGTTGTGGTGATGAAAGATGGGAGGATTGTTAATTAGTTACGATTTTTTTTATGTCAAACAAGTTTTAAAATAGATAATTTACGAGAATCTTATAGTTAATTAGTTGAATGGTTGATTAGGAACACACAGACTGAAATTGAATCATCTTAAAATCAACTAGTCAACCAATCAACTACCTTAAACCTTTATAGTACTCATTCCACCATCTACATGAATTATTTGCCCTGTAATCCATGCGGCGTTTTCAGATAATAAAAATGCTGCCATGTTTGCAATATCGCTTGCTGTACCAATCTTTTTTAAAGGATGGCGAAGCGCATTTGCAGCCTTCTTCTCTTCTGTATTTAATAAAGCAGCAGCAAGAGGTGTATCAGTTAAAGATGGGGCTATACAATTTACCCTAATGCTTGGTGCCCATTCTGCAGATAATGCTTTTGTTAAACCTTCGATGGCACCTTTGGATGCAGAAACCTGTGAATGAAATGGTAGACCAAGCTGTACTGCTACAGTTGAAAAAACAACAACTGAAGCATGTTCACTTTTTTTAAGTGCAGGAAATACAGCCTGTAAAATTTTAATTAATCCACCAACCTGTAAAATAAAATCATTTGTAAAGTCTTCAGGTTTTATTCTGCCAAAAGGTTTAAGATTTATGCTGCCTGGGCAGTAAACAATTCCATCAATTACTTCAGGAAAAAAAGAAAAATCCAATTCATGTGCTGTAACATTTAAAGGATAATAGGTTATGTTATTGCTGTTTTCTACCGAGTGCGAATTATAAGTTGCTATAACTTTATCGCCATTATTAGAAAGCGTTTTGGCCAACTGTAAACCAATACCTGATGATGCGCCAATGATGATGTATGTTTTCATTTGTACTGCTTTAAACTTTTCTGGTTCAAAGATAAACAGTCACAAATGGAGCCATAAAGATTTTACTGATTTAATAACTCCTTTAATCTTGTAGAAACTTTTTCAGCATTAGGCAGCATTTCTTTTTCCAATATTACATTCATTGGAACTGCAGGTAAATTTAATGCACCCATTACTTCTACAGCGGCATCTAAATGTTTAAAACATTCTTTGGAAACCCTTCCTGCAAGGGCTTCTGCAAAGGAATTGTTTTGTTGTTCTTCAGTAAGTATTAAACACTTGCCATGTTTTTTTACGGTGGCAAACACGAGTTCTTCATCTAACGGAAAGAGCGTTCGTAAATCAACAATTTCTATTTGTCCTGCAAAGTTTTTTGCAGCAGCTTTGGCCCAATAAACACCCATGCCATAAGTAATGATGCAACATGTTTCGCCGTTATCTATTTTTTCTTCATCTGCATATAAAACAATATTTCCTTTTCCAAGTGGAATAATATAATCCCGGCTGGGTTCTGTATTTTTTGCATCTTCGGTTCCAGGAACTTTACTCCAGTATAAACCTTTGTGTTCCAGCATTACTACCGGGTTGGGGTCAAGAAAAGCTGCTTTCAATAAACCCTTCATATCTGCCGCACAACTTGGGTAGACAATCTTTATTCCTTTGATGGTAAGTAGTGTACTTTCTACACTCCCGCTGTGGTAAGGTCCGCCACCGCCATACGCACCAATAGGCACTCGTATTAACGTTTGTACAGGAAATTTTCCGCAACTTAAATAACAGCTTTTTGAAATTTCGGTTACGAGTTGATTTAAACCCGGATAAATATAATCTGCAAACTGAATTTCTACAATTGGTTTTAGACCCACAGCACTCATACCAACAGTACTACCAATAATATATGCTTCCTGTATGGCAGTATTAAATACACGGTGATCGCCAAACTGCTCTGCCAATGTAGCGGCTTCTCTAAAAACGCCGCCAAGCCTTCGTCCTACGTCTTGTCCGTAAATCAACGCTTCAGGATAATCTTCCATTATTTCTCTGATGGCAAACAAAGCTGCATCTACCATCAACACTTTTTCTTTGTCTTTCGGCGCACGCTCTCCTTTTTCATCGGTAACTGTTGTAGGAGCAAAAACGTAATTAGTTACTAATGATGCCAGTGGTTCAGGAGAAGCTACGGCTTTATTAAATTCTGATTTTATAAAATCTTCCGCCTTTGTTTCTATTTCGTTGAGATGGTTTTCATCCACTCCTTGTTGCAATAAAATATTTTTTAAATTATCGTAAGGATCATCATTATTGTGTTTGCGAAGGTCATCTTCTGTACGGTAAAAATCTTTTCGCACACCACTTGTATGATGCCCAAGTAAAGGCACACGTGCATGTACAAGGTATGGAGTTGACTTATTTCTTACCTCATCTATAACAAATTGCATAGCATTAAAACTTTCTTCAAAGTTGTAGCCGTCAATAGTAATTCTTTTTATTCCTTTAAACCCTTCAATAAATTCGTAGGCATTACAGGTGCGGGCTTCGGCTGCGGTTACACTAATCCCCCACTCATTATCCTGCACCAAAAATATTATAGGTAACTGGTGCAATGCAGCAAATTGAAAAGCTTCACTTACTTCACCTTCTGTTACAGATGCGTCGCCGAGGGAACAGATGACAATTGGTAATTGGGAATTGGGAATTAGGAATGGGTTGTGCCCATTGTCTGTGGTCTGTGGTCTGTTGTCTAAAGTCTTCAAATACTTCAAACCTTGCGCAACGCCTGTTGTAGGTATTGCCTGCATACCTGTAGCGCTGCTTTGGTGTATAATGGTAGGCTTATCATCTCCTCTGTAATTTGGATGATTGTAATAAGACCGACCTCCGGTAAAAATATCTTCGCCTTTTGCAAGCAACTGCAACATTAAAGTGTACGGCGAAAAACCCATTCCAAGCATCATACTTTCATCTCTATAATACGGACTAACATAATCGCATGGCAATAAATTATATGCAGTGGCAAGTTGTATGGCTTCGTGCCCACGACTGGTACTGTGCACGTATTTGCAAATGGCACGGTTTGCTTCATATATTTGAGCCATTGCTTTTGCATGGCACATATGTGTAAAAGCTTTTAATAAAATGTTCTGATCCAAAAGAGAATAAGATTGTGATGAAAGACTATTTTTATACGCTGCAAATTTAAGTTGCAGCGGGGGTAAAAATATTTTTTTCTATGGATAAACGGAATTGTTTTCTTTTATCGGCATAATATTATTTTTGATGCAAATTTTGGGAGTAAGC
>JAYVVD010000358.1:0-2057 GCA_043787295.1 Ferruginibacter sp.
TATGACCCAACAGTTTGCATACAAAGAGCAACGTGTTCAAATGAAATTTTCTTTTCACCACAGTATTTATGCTAAATATAATCCTGCAGAATTAGGTACTAATAAATGGCAACGATGGCTTAAAGATTATAATGGTCAAACATATTGGATTTCTATTAATCCTGCATCTTTTATGAAAAGCAATACTGAATTTCCGCGCTGGTTAAATGCGTCAATTGGTTACGGTGCAGATGGCATGACGGGTGGCAGTAAAAACCCATCTGAAATAAATGGTAAAAAAATTTCTTCGTTTAATAGACAAAGAAAATATTTTTTTTCGCTGGATGCAAATCTTAAAAATATAGATCGCAAAAATCTAAATACAAAAGCATTGTTGGTTATTCCTGAAATTTTTAAATTGCCTTTCCCTACCATAGAAATTAAAAAGAATTCAGTTGTAAAATTTTATCCTCTCTATTTTTAATTTAATATTAATTAACAGCAGCATTTATTTTGATTATCTTATTTATTTGAGTAAATCCCAATCATAGCAACTGCTATGCATGCTTTTTAAATACACTTATTTTTAATAAAAGTTGAATTAATTGATAAAAAAATAACGGCATAATCATTTCGTATTACCAAATCTTTAATTAACCGTTACTTTCCTGAGCGTATTGTTTTCTTAACTTTTTGTTTAAAGTTAGATAACAAAACTGCATCTTTTTGTTAACACAGCATTTATAGTTTTGCGTCATAAATAAAAAAATATGAAAATAATTAGACGCATTTCTACAAAACTTTTATTGTTTGTTTTATCAATAATATGTATTTGTAATTCATTAAAAGCTCAACAAATAGAGGGCTCAGTAATTGATGGAAATACAAAAAAGCCTTTGGCTGGAGTTAGTATTTCGACCAGTAAAAAAAAATCAGGAACAACTACAGATGACTTGGGTATTTTTAAAATTACTGTTACAAAAACTGATAAACTGTATTTTAGTTTTACCGGATATGAAGAGCAATCTGTAAAAGTATCTGGAGCCTTTATAAGTATAAAGCTTGTGCCGTCTGTAAAGCAATTGGATGAAGTTGTAGTAACGGCATTAGGTGTTAAAAAAGAAATTAAACGCCTTGGTTATTCTGTTCAGGAAATAAAAGGTGCAGAATTGGTAAAGGCACGAGAGCCCAATCCTATAAATGGATTAGTAGGTAAAATTGCAGGATTGGATGTTGCTATAAATAAAGAAATGCTAGCGGCTCCTGCCGTTTCATTGCGTGGTGGAAATATTTCTTTGTATGTAGTAGATGGTATGCCCATTTCAACCGATACATGGAATATCAGCCCTGACGATGTTGAATCTTACACAGTATTAAAAGGGCTGGCAGCTACTGCGTTATATGGTAGCCGTGCACAAAATGGTGCTATTTTAATTACTACCAAAAGATCAAAAAAGAATGTAAAAGGATATACAATAGATTTTAATTCCAGTATGCAGGTTGATAAGGGTTTTATAGCGATGCCAAAAACACAAAGTCAGTACGGTGGTGGTGATAATTCTCAATATTCATTTGTAGATGGAAAAGGCGGTGGATTAAATGATGGAGATTATGATGTTTGGGGACCAAGGTTTGAAGGACAGTTAATTGCTCAATATGACAGTCCTATTGATCCTATTACAGGAAAAAGAATACCAACACCATACATAGCCCGCGGGGTAGATAATTTAAAAAACTTTATTCAGGCAGGATTGCTAAACACAAACAGTTTGAGTTTTGCTGCAGCGGGAGACAAGTCAAGTATCAGAATGTCGTTAAGCAATACATACCAGCGCGGTTTGTTGCCAAACACGAAATTAAATATTTACAACTTTAATGTAAACACCTCTTACGATTTAAGTAGCAGGCTTAAGGTAGAAGGTGGTTTAAATTATAATAGACAAGCTACACCCAATATATCCGATGTGGTTTATGGTCCCAACAGTATCATTTATAACTTGACGCTTTGGACCGGAGCAGACTGGAGTGTAAAAGATCCTAATATTATTAATTATTGGCAGCCCGGCAAAGAAGGTATA
>JAYVVD010000359.1:0-2955 GCA_043787295.1 Ferruginibacter sp.
AATGCAGGAAACACCTTTACCATTAATAAAGCAATATTAACCGTAACAGCAAATCCTATTTCGGGAATTCAGTATAGTGATATTGTTCCAGCTTATAGGGCAACAATTACAGGGTTTGTTAATGGTGATAATTCTGGAGTTGTGAGTGGTTCACCATTATATACAACAACTTCGTCATTAGCTGCAAACAGGGCAGTATTGAGTGGCCCGGGTTCGTATTTAATTACACCGGCAGCAGGATCATTATCTGCAAATAACTATTCTTTCACTTTTAAAAGTGATACCCTTAAAATTACCCAAGAAGATGCAAGAGTAGATTACACAGGTGACCAAATATTAGCAACTCCTACTGCTTCTGCAACGTCAGCAACAGTAACGCTGCGGGCAAATATATTTGACATTAGTGCAGTACCTAATGATCAATTTTACGACGCAAATCCCGGAGATATAAGAAATGCACAAGTAATGTTCGTAAACAGAGATGCTAATAATGCGCCAATCTCTGGATGGATTCCCGTATCAACATTAGTAAATGCTGCAGATTCAAGAATTGGCACAGTATCATTTTCTTGGCCTGTTAATATCGGTTCAACAGGTAGTACCCAAACTAGAATAGGAATAATAGTAAATAATGGATACTACTTTAGAAGTAGTCAATTCGATGACGTAATTGTTACAGTTTATCAACCAAACGGGGATTTTATTACGGGTGGTGGTTACATAGTGCCAACTAAATCTGAAGGCAAATTAAAAGCTGATATAGGTTCTAAAACAAACTTTGGGTTTAATGTGAAATTTAATAAGAGTGGTACCAACCTTCAAGGTAATATGAATTTTATTTTCCGCAGAACAGAAGCGGATGGTAAAGTACATACATATCAGGTTAAATCAAACGCAATGCAAAGTCTTGGTGTAAATGCTACAAACCTAAAAAGGCAAACAGCAAGTTTTGTATCTAAGTGTAATACTACCGATATAACAAATCCATTATTACCGATTTCAGCAGATGGCAAGTACATGTTCGTAAATATGGTTGACAACGGAGAACCGGCAGTGAACGATTCTATATCTTTTGTGTTGGTAAATGCAAATGGAAGCAATCCTGTGGATCCAACGGTTTTAGCGAACATTATTTACTCAAGTAATTGGATAAGTACCAAAACACAAATGATGAATCTTGGTGGTGGAAACTTAGTTGTTCATAGCGGCTTTAATATGGGCACTCCTGCTCCTGTCATTTCTGCTCCCGTCATATCCTTAGTACCTGTTGAAACTGCACCAATTGCAGAGCAAACTAAATTCAATGTTAAAGCATACCCTAACCCATCCAGCAATTATTTCCAGCTGAATGTAAAGGGTAGTAACAAAGAAAAAGTGCAGATCAGTGTTATGGATTTTACTGGCAAAGTTGTATTTTTTACAGAAGGCTCAAACAAGGCAACTTATCGCTTCGGTGATGGTTTCAAAAGTGGAGCTTATTTCCTTCAGGTAATACAGGGCAAAGAAAAACAGGTGCTAAAACTGGTCAAGTTTAACTAACACTTTTATTATTTAAATACTTTCCTTCAGGCTGTTCTACAATAGAACAGCCTTTTTATTTAGCATCACCTATGCCTCAACTGTACATCAACCGTAGTTCAAATTTAAAAGCCATCATTTGCTCATTGCACGTAGCATCTCTTTTAGAATAACAAATCAAAATAACTTTTTAGATATGTGGACAACCAAAATTGGTAATGTACTGAAAAATAGTTGGTAATTTTTTGAATAAAAACCCTTTAATTGCTTTTGTCAATTTGAAGAGGAAGCAAGCGCTGCTGGAGAGCAACTTGCCGGCAATAAGATTGATGCTATTACGATAAACAAAAGAGACTGTTTTAACGCAGTCTCTTTTGTTATTTATCGGATAGCTTTATGGCTAAAAAAACTCAAAGCTTGGATTTGTTTCTGAAGAAGATATACCATTTAATAAAGTTAATCCGGTGCTCCTTTGTTAATCCTCTGTGCAAGTCTAAATGATTTTTCAAATGCCCAAAATAAGATTCAATTCCATTGGTCGTTTTGGGTATTTTATCATTGTCCAAATACCAAAACATATTGGGCAAAGCCCTTTTTATTGTAAGAAAAGAACGTCTGATAAATTTATGTTTATACCAATATCTGCCTGTTTCTATTTTAAAAGATTTTTCGCTTAGAAATTTTTTGTGCTTTAGCTCCCACTGTTGCAATTGGTTAATAAAATGTTGCTTGTCGTTATGTGTTTTAATTAAATGAATATACCCTGCCAAGGACCTTAATTCTTTGCCGGCCTCATATGTAGGATTGGCTGTAAGCCACAACAGACACATTCTTTGGATATGAACTAAGCATCTTTGCACAAGCACTTTTGGCATCACTTTTTTAATAGCTTTTAGCGTTGCTTTATGCCCATCGGTGGTAATGCTGTCTATTTGTAAGCCAAGGCTTAAAAGGTTGGTCAGATCTTCTTTAATCTCTTCATATCGTTCTGCATCAGAGAAACGAAACAATTGGGTATAGCTTAAAAAATCATCCTGATAACATACCACACAAAAGCGATTGAAGTAAGTAGCATCTACTCTTAAGTAAACATTATCGTGGTGGATGATAGGTGTTAGCGGAGCTTGCTCTAAAAAATGATAAAAGGTCCGTTGGAGCGTATCTTTTGATAGTCCACTGTCTCTTTGTAAGGTCTTATAGGTCTGCCTTTCCAACACCCATTTCTTGAACCAAACAAAGCGATTTTTGATAGTCTGTTGCTTATCATTATTAGTGAATAAAATACCACAGTCTTTGCACTTAAAACGTTGCTTATTTTGTTGTTTCCCCCAACCAATTACAGCCAAAGATTGGCAACTCCAGCATCGCTTTTTTTTATCTTTTTCATAAACAAAAAAAGTTTAGTGAAACGACTTTCACTAAACTTCTTTCATGACC
>JAYVVD010000360.1:0-2789 GCA_043787295.1 Ferruginibacter sp.
GGTATGACGATATGGGCAGCAAAAGCAGCTTTTGAAGAAAAAGAAAAAGGCAGTTTGGAAGTAGGAAAATCAGCAGATTTTATTATGCTTGATACTGATTTAATGAAATGCGATAAATCAAAAATATTGGGTACAACAGTATTGGGTACATGGATAAATGGCGAGCGAGTTTTTGGAAAGTAAGTTTATGTAAAAATTATTTTACTTCTTCATAAACGCCTTTATCTCTTTGTACCTATCATTGCTGGTATTAAAAAACTGTGTAATCATGGGTACATGTTTTTTTCCATTTAATATCGTATAGTTTGGTTGGGGCACAAACCCTTTTAATGCAGCTACAAATTTTTCATTACTCGTTTCAATGGAAGGATATGTTTTGCTGCCACGGTAAATAAGCATCGGCAGCATATCGTTGTGCAAAAAATACAGGGGCGATGCTTCTTTCCAAACTTTAGGATTGTTGGAGAAAGTATTTAAATAAGTATTACCTGCTTCAAAGTTTTCGCTTTTTAAATATCCGTACATATCAAGCCCGGCGGCATCTATTAAAATTATTCCTTTTAATGGATTCTCAATTCCTACATGATTAAAATAGTCTTTCTTTATTGCAATAAGCGCTGCTAAATGCCCACCTGCAGAATGTCCCGAAATAAATATTTTATTTGGATCACCACCATAAGTTTTAATATTCTCCTTCACCCATTTTACAGCAGTTGCAACATCAATGGCCATTTCATCATAACCAGCCTTTGGGCTTTTTGGGTAATCAATAATAACTGTTACAACGTCTTTTCTTGCCCAACGATTACCAAAAAAACTATAGATTTCTTTTCTACCCGAGTTCCAGCTTCCGCCATAAACAAAAATTAAAACATTTTTTAACTCTGCACTTTTTTTAGGGGCAAATATATTTAGTTTCTGTTCCGGCTTGTTGTAGATATTGTCTGCAGGCAGATAGGTAATGTTCTTACTTCGGTGGACAGATTTAAATGCACAGCTGCTAAATATTGAGCAGCACATCAACGCAACAAAAAGGGAACTCAAAATTTGAAATGAATTTTTATTTTTCATGTATATATGTACGAAGTGAAAAGTGGAGGCGTTCAAAATAAATTACAATCTTACTTTTTTTTCTTCTGCCCTCTCGTTATAGGTTTACCATACTTTTTCATCATTCTGTCTTTCCTTCTTACTACAAAATTTACTTTGCTGTTTTTAGCAGACTTTTCGTGAAATGCAGGACCAACTTCTTCTTTTTTTGGAAGCCTAACCTGGTAAGTTTTCATAAACACTTTCGGGATTTCATCTTCCGTTAATACATCTGATATAACCAAATGCTCGGGTAACGGCGTAACAGGCACAGTGTAGTGCATCAGCGTTTCAATAATTTCCAGCAATGGCTTTTCTTTCTCTGTAAAAAAAGTTATGGCAATACCTTTTTTATCAGCACGGCCAGTCCTTCCAATTCGATGGATATAATTTTCAGGTACATCGGGCGTATCAAAATTTATTACGTGCGTCACTTCAGAAATATCTATGCCACGGGCTACAATATCTGTTGCAATAATGAAACGATAATTGCCTTCCTGAAACTGTTTTACGGTATTAAAACGATGGTTCTGTTCTTTGTTAGAATGTATTACGCCAACGGTTCCCGGAAACTTTGGTTCGAGTTGCTCGTACAGATCATCTGCCAGTTTTTTAGTAGCCGCAAATACCAACACCTTGGTCATGCTTTCATCTTCTGTAAGCAATAAATGCAACAGGTTTACTTTGGTATAAAAATTCGGAACAGCATAAACCGTCTGCTCAATATTTTCAAGCGGAGTTCCTGTTGGTGCAGCTTCCACTCTTTCAGGATCTTCAAAATAAGTATTCATCAGTAACTCCACATCAGGCGTAATAGTTGCGGAAAACATGAGGTTTTGTCGCTTGGGTGGCAACAGATCGAGTATGTTTTTTAACTGTGTTCTAAAACCGAGGTTGAGCATTTCATCTACTTCATCAATAATAAGTTTTTTTATTAATTTGGTTTTTACAGCGCCATTCATACAAAGATCGTACAGTCTTCCGGGTGTGGCAACCAATACATCTACTCCTTTGTGTACTTCTGCAGCCTGCGTATTTATGTTTACACCACCATATACGCCTACCACCACAACACTCATGTAAGTCGTTAACTCTTTTACCGTTTCTACAACCTGCGCTACGAGCTCTCTTGTAGGCACAACAATTAAAATTTGGGGCGTTTTTTCTTTGCTGAATTTCCATTGTTTAAGGCATGGAAGTAAATAAGCAAAAGTTTTACCTGTTCCTGTTTGTGCTATACCACACACATCTCTGCCACTCATTGCTACAGGGAAAACCTTGTGTTGGATGGTTGTTGGGTTAGTGTAGCCGAGGTCTGCAAGTGCTGACTGTAACGCAGCATTTAAATTGAGGTCTTCAAAAGTCATTTGTAAAAATTATCTGCGAAGATAGTTTTTAAATATCAGCCTGCTTATACCTGCTTTAACCAGCCTGAAATGCTCATCCTGCTTCGGTTTGCAGTGGTTACCTCGTGCTCCATTTCATCACTTTTAAAAAACACTGCTGTCTGAGATTCGGGCTGTATGGTTTGTATTTCATCATTTCCGTAAACCAATAATTGTCCGCCATCTTTTTGCAGCCAATCAATGTTTAAATAATTTATAAGCGAAAATTTTCTATTACTGTCATTTTTAAACTGGTCTTTGTGGCGTTTGTAACCGCTGCCTTCTCCATAAACTGCGTAATGAAATTCATAATCA
>JAYVVD010000361.1:0-2012 GCA_043787295.1 Ferruginibacter sp.
ATAAACAGCAAAACAATTGCTATGCCTTCCTGCAAATAATCAAACTTACTTGCAGCACCACGAAGTAAAAAGAAAAGGCTGCGCAAACCCAACACTGCAAAAATATTTGAAGAATAGATCAGCATCTTTTTTGATGGATCAGGTATTACCGAAAATACAGCAGGAATAGAATCTACAGCAAAAACAATATCAATTAAACCAAGCATTACCACAACCATGGCCAGTGTTGTAAAATATGTTTTCCCTTCTTTTTTTATAATAAATCTACCATTTGGTTCTTCATTAGTAGTCCGCATCAATTTGGTAAGCAGTTTATAAGCCCAGTTGGTTTGTGGGTTAAACTCATCCTCTTCATTACTACTAAACATTTTTATACCGGTAAAAACTAAGAATACGCCGAATATATACATTACCCATTCAAACCTCGCTACCAATTCACTGCCCAGTGCAATAAAAATTATTCTAAAAACAATTGCCATTAAAATACCCAACAGCAATACACGTGAATAATTAATTTCTTTTACTTTAAAGAAAGAAAAAATAATGATAAATACAAAAATATTATCTATTGAAAGTGACCATTCCAACAAGTAAGCAGAAATGTAAGAAATAGCATCTTTTTTTCCATTACCGTCAATATTTTCCCACCAAATAAATGCACAAAAAGCAAATGACAATGCCACCCAAAATATTGTTTGGATTAATGCAGTTTTTAGTGTTACTTTTTGGTTCTTTTTGCTGAGCAAGCCTAGGTCAAAAATTATTGCCAATAATATAACACCCCCAAATACCAAATATATTAATTGTTGCTTATCCATTTTTTAGTTGCTGAATTTTCTTTTACGCAGCCATTGAAAAATAAATGCAAATACTACAACCAAAAAAACAGGTAACACAATATTTACAACCTGCCAAAGGGTTTTTTGTTCTGCTGTTTTTTTATTGTCCAATAACCTTACAACATAATCTTTTGCTTTTGCTTCACTTAATCCATTCTCATTAATTAAGTAATCAAGGCAGTTTTGTAAAAAGTCTTTGTTTGAAAATGAAACCTGAGCCTGCGTTCCGTAAGTATAAACATTCATTCCCATTGGTATTGGGTTTCCTTTTACTACACTATTTAAAACCATATCGCCATCGCCCACAACGATTATTTTATTGGTGGAAATTGATTGTGGCATAAAAGTAAGATCGTACCGTCCAAGGCTATCTCTCATTGCAGGCGAAAGCCTGTTTGCAAACATAGATCTAAATTTACCTTCCAGTAAAACTGCAACCGGCACATTGCTTTTTTTATATTTAGCATCTTCGGGTGCATTCACATTCTCGGCACCGCTTATTACTGCAGGGGTCCCTATCGTTCTGGCATTTGCAGATGAACTTAGGAGAATAGTTTTTGTAATTCCTTCGGCTTCTACCGTATCTAAAGAATTTACAAACCTGCCTGAAACAAAACCCAGTCCTTTATTTATCGGGTGGTTGCCTTTGGATTCCATTACCGGAAAATAATTCCAAGGCAGCAGTTCAAACTGCCCATTTCCATTTACATCAAAAGGTAAATAATCACATTGCAAATCCATTAGCAGATCTGCGTTAACACGCACACCAAAATTAAAAAAAAGATCGTTCAACTTTAAATTTCTATCAAAAGCAGTCACTTCATTTTTAATTTGCAGGCTATCCATTTCTGCATTTAACCTGTCTGCAAAAACGAGTAATTTACCGCCGTTCATTACATACTGGTCAAGCTTTAGTTTTTCATCATCTGTAAAACCGAGTGTAGGTTTTACAATTATTAGCGCTTTAATTTCCACAGGTAAAAACTTTGGTGTGGAAAGGTCAAAAGTAAAAAGGTTGTAATTTGGTTTTAACACGTTTTCAACCAGATCGTAAGTATTAAATCGGCCAATATCAGGCTCTCCGTTACCGGTTGCATAACCTATAACTGGCTTTTGTTTTTGTGTTATTTTTGCCACTGCATCTGCGAGTCTGTATTCCAGCAAAGCCTCTGC
>JAYVVD010000362.1:0-5282 GCA_043787295.1 Ferruginibacter sp.
TTTAAAAGCATTGCCAGCCAGGGGCAGCGGAAAAGTCTTTTATTTGCATTGAAACTTGCACAATATCAGTTGTTAAAAAATTATAAATCATTTACCCCAATTTTACTGCTGGATGATGTTTTTGAAAAACTGGATGAAAAAAGAATGCAGCGTTTGTTGCATTGGGTATGCAATGAAAATAACGGACAGGTTTTTATTACGGATACGCATAAACGGCGGCTTGAAAATATTTTTGAAATATTACAAATCGACGGGCAATTAATTGAACTTTAAAACATGAATAATGGCAGAAGTATCTATGGCTGAAGCGCTTCAACTATTTTTAAATAAAAGTAAATTAAAGACGGGCGTTCAAGCCATACAAATTGAAAATGTATGGGAAAAAATTATGGGTAAAACAGTTGCAAAATATACTGATAAATTGCAAATAGTGGGCTCTACATTATTTGTAACTACAGTTGTAGCTCCCCTTAAAAACGAATTACTTTATCAGAAAGAAAAAATTATTGAAATGGTAAATGCAGAACTTGGCGAAAAGAGTATTAAAGAAGTTGTTATTAGATAGTACGGGACCTTTGTTTTGAAACTTCATACAAAATTATTCCTGTTGCAACACTCACGTTCAATGAATCAAAATCTCCCTTCATTGGAATAGCAAACTTTTGATCACACACCTTCATTAATGCCGGATAAATTCCTTTTTCTTCTGCACCCATTACAATAGCAGTGGGCTCTGCAAAATTACAATCATAAGCATTGGTTGTAGCTCCCATTACACTTGCAAAAACTTTAATGCCGTTTAAATGCAAATCATCTACAGCTTTCATTAAACTATTTACCCTGCATACAGCAATGTTTTCTAATGCGCCTGCAGAAGTTAAAATAGCATCTTCATTTAAAGAACCAACTCCCTTATCGGGTATAATAATGGCACTAACTCCAAAGCAATAAGCACTTCGTGCAATAGCACCAATATTTCTTATATCAGTTATTCCATCCAAAATAATAAACAGTGGAATTTCTCCGTTTTCAACAACAAAAGAAATTACATCCTGTAAATTTTGATATTGAATTTTTGAAATTTGTGCAATACAGCCTTCATGGTTGCTTACATTAAAATTATTAAGTTTCTCAACTGGAACTTTATTAATGGGCACCATAAAGCGTTCTGCCAATATCCTTATCTCATCAATAGTTTCACCATGCACAGCAGTTTGCATATAAATCCTATCCAATTGTTTACCTTCTTTTAGGGCATTAATGATAGCGGTTCTTCCCACTATTAAGGTGTTTTTTTTCGGTCGTTTGTGCTGGTGTCTAAAATCTTTCACTTTATAAAATTAGGGTTAATTTTTTTATACTAAAAGACCATAAGTCCGTTAAGAACTTATGGTCTTCGCAATTCCTTCAGGGAAATGATTATATTATTTAATACCGAAAACCTTTTTTACTTCTTTAACTGCATCCAGTTTTTCCCAGGTAAATAATTCCACTTTTTTCTTTATTACAGAACCTGAAGGAGAAATAAATATTTTTTCAACTTTTTCAGGCGTGCGCCCCATATGACCGTAAGCAGCAGTTTCGCTATAAATAGGATTACGCAATTTCAATCTTTGCTCAATAAAATAAGGACGCATATCAAAGCATGACATCTTCATTATTTCTTTTGCAATTTGCCCATCAGTTAAATTTACTTTTGAAGTACCATAAGTTACTACATTTATACTGGTGGGTTGTGCAACACCAATAGCATAACTAACCTGTACCAATACTTCATCACAAAGACCTGCGGCTACTAAGTTTTTGGCTATATGCCTTGTAGCATAAGCTGCACTTCTGTCAACCTTACTAGGATCTTTTCCACTAAATGCACCACCACCGTGTGCACCTTTTCCACCATAAGTATCTACAATAATTTTGCGGCCTGTAAGTCCTGTATCTCCATGTGGACCACCAATTACAAATTTACCTGTAGGGTTTATATGGTATTTAATTTTGTTTGTAAATAAATGATTGTATTTAGGATACAATGCTTTTACCCTTGGAATTACTATATTGATGATATCTTTTTTAATTTTTGCAAGCATGGTTTCATCTTTTCCAAAATCATCATGCTGGGTTGATACCACAATTGCTTCAATTCTTATTGGCTGGTTGTTATCATCATATTCCAATGTTACCTGGCTTTTAGCATCAGGACGTAGATATTTTATTTCAGTATTCTCTCTTCTTACTGCAGCAAGTTCTTTTAATATATCGTGAGATAATGCTAATGCAAGAGGCATATAATTATCTGTTTCATTGGTTGCATATCCAAACATCATTCCTTGGTCTCCTGCACCTTGTTCTTCTTTTTTCTTTCTGTCAACTCCTTGGTTTATATCTTGAGATTGCTCATGTATTGCAGAAATAATTCCGCATGAGTTTGCTTCAAACATGTATTCACTTTTGGTATACCCAATTTTGCGGATAACGCCTCTTGCAATTTCCTGTACATCCAGATAGGCTTTGCTTCTAACTTCTCCTGCAAGCACAACCTGACCGGTAGTTACTAATGTTTCGCAGGCTACTTTGCTGGAAGGGTCAAAAGCTAAAAAATTATCTATAAGTGCATCGCTGATTTGGTCAGCAATTTTATCCGGGTGTCCTTCACTTACGGATTCAGAAGTAAATAAATAAGGCATTTTTGTTTTTTTAAGATTGCAAAGATAAGGGGTGTACATTTTAAAAAATAAAGCCCTTTATAAAAGTAAAAGGCTTTAGAAAGAATGTAATTTATACTTTGGAATAAATAACCACTATACTCATTTTATGGTTGGTATTTAAACCGGTTCCTATCCTTACTCTACCCAAGGCAATAGGATTGTAAAAAGGTATGATATATTGTGTACCCAGATATTGAGGGTAATAATAATTAAATGGTGAATACAAACGCAAATCGTAATTTTTATATCCGTTGGTTACAATGTGTTGAACGTATCTGGTCAAATTTATTTCGTAACGATAAAAAACATTTCCTGCTGGCTCAAACCTTTTTAAAGCACCGCCACCGAAAGTGGCAACATCTACATTACCTAATGGAAAAGGGTGGTACAAGCCGTTAACAGTGATTACATCAGGGTTATAAGGAGCTGATGAAGTGAGATCGAAATAAACCGGTTTGTACCGTTGAGGAGAAACAGTTGATGTATCTTTTAAATCTAAATATAAGAATGGTGGTGGCGTGTAAATATTGTCTGTTGCCGGATTATCAGGTGTTTGCTCTACTATTAAAAATGCTCTGTGCACAATCCTGTTTGTATAACCAGTAAGCCCCGGAATAGTGAGATTAGCAAAAGTACCGGGTGAAGTTTGTAGAAAAACGTTGTTAGTTGCGGTATTTGGTGCAGGAAAGCTTACCGAAGAATAATCTCTTTTAATATAATTAAAACTTGACGATGCTCTGATACTTCCTGTCTGAGTTGTATACATTTGAAGGCTTTGAACAACTGTGTCCCTAACGCCATTTTTTGTTTTATGAAAATGGAATTCAAACCTAGACTTAGCTTCTGCAAGATTTACATAATAAAGTGTATTACCCATTCCGTTGGTTACTTTAATTTCAAAGCCATTGTATTTTATTCTAAAAAGTGAATCATTTAAAAACCCATTATTTGAACTGGTTGCCAGCGTATCCTGACCGTTAAATAATGCCGCTGCAAAGGTTGCGCCTGCCCCTGTTAATTTGATTCTAATCTGGTTATTAACGGAATCTCTTCCTCTTGCAAAAATTACTTTTTGTGTAATAATTTGAGGAGTTATAACAGCTGACCCCAACAAATTATTATCAACACTGGGTTGAGTTGAGCCGAGTTGTCTGATAGTATCTGTCTTTAATCTAAAATTATCATCATTAATAGCTCTAATTTCAAATGTTTGCGGAATGTTACCTGCAGTAGAGGTGTCGCCCCATGCACCTTTATATGATAAACAAACAAATGCTGAATCGAAACCTGCTTTGTTATTAGGATCAAATTTTGTGGTATCACCAGCCGCACCAAAATAAAAAGGATAAAAAGTTGGTTTAAACTGTACATAAATTCTTGCATCAGTTTTACCAAATAAAGGGTCGGTTGTAATTATTCCAATTGCATGATTATCTCCTTTTTGTAAAATTGTGCTGTCATTAAAAATACCCTGTGTTGCATTTACAGTAAGCGTATCTGCAAAAGTATTTACATTATCTACTGTAACTAAATCAGCACCCAATGTCGTTGTATCCAGTTTTGTACATCCAATACCTATTAAAATAATAAAGAAAACTGCAGAAGATGCAGTAAGTAAAAGTCTTCTTTGCAAAGCAATAAAATTTTAGTAAAACAGTCTTAATAAATTATTTAGCAAGGTCGGCATATAATTGTAAATAGTCTGTTAAATCAGTTTCAGAATTGTATTTTAAAACCTTTTTTCCTCGCACTTTTCCAAATTCCTCCGCTAATTTTTTATCTGGTTTTGCTGTACCAAAAGTTATTCCATCCGCATAAGTTGCTCCCCCTTTAAACATGGCAATATTGTTTAAATCTTTAAATGGTTCAAGCTCTTTTTTTGTAACGTTATCATTTATTGTTGCAAGCTTTAAAAAGTCTGCACTTAATTTTTCTTTGAAAGTTGTATCACCTATTGTATAAACTACTTTACAATGGCTGAACACAGGTTCTTTTTTATAAGCAGACCGGATAAACATTGGTATCAAACCGGTCATCCATCCGCTGCAGTGAATAATATCCGGAGGCCAGCCAAACTTTTTTACAGTTTCTAATGCTCCTTTACAAAACAGGACAGATCTTAAACCATTATCTTCAAAAAACTTACCCGCTTCGTCTGAAAAAACCGCTTTGCGTTTAAAAAAATCTTCATTATCTAAAAAGTATACCTGTAAACGAGCGTTAGGCAAAGATGCTACTTTTATTATAAGTGGATAATCATCATTATCAATAGAAACATTTATTCCAGAAAGCCTTACAACTTCATGTAACCTATGCCTACGTTCATTAATTGTACCAAATTTTGGCATAATGCACCTTACTTCCATGTTATTATCGTTTGATAAAACAGCAAGCTTGTTCACAATTTCTGCAAATGAAGTACCATCTATATAAGGTGACATTTCGTTGGCAATAAATAAAATCCTTTTCTTTGTAGACATTGATGTGCAGAATTAAGTACAAAAAGAAATTTGAAACGGCTGCAAAAGTAGCATAATTTATTGATAAAACAGCTATTTACACTGAATTACAACTAAA
>JAYVVD010000363.1:0-11388 GCA_043787295.1 Ferruginibacter sp.
GCTGTACTTACTTTTAAACAAAAAGTCGCACAAATATTATTGCGACCAAATGTTTGTCTGGCACAAATGATGCAGCAAGTAAAATCAGTAGCACAAGATTTAAAATACTTTTCGACAGATGTGTTAGAACAAGCAGAAATACAAATTAAATATTTTACATATATAGAAAAAGAAAAAGAACTTGTTGATAAAATGAGTCAGTTAGAAAATCTTTCTATTCCAGACGATTTCAATTATGAAAAACTGGTTTCATTGGGTAATGAAGCAAAACAAAAATTTAAAAAAATACAACCTAGAACATTAGGTCAGGCAAGTCGTATAAGTGGTGTTAACCCAAGCGATGTGCAGATTTTAATGGTTTATATGGGTAGATAATTTATAAATGATTAGTATGGATGAGTTTAAAGCGGGCGATATAGTAGAATTAAAATCAGGTAGTCCGAGAATGACTATTGCATTTCTTTCAAAAGAAGGGTATTGTTATTGTACCTGGTACGATCCAAACTCATTTACTTGGAATGAACAAGTAAAAATATATACAGTTCTCCTAAAAAAAATTTCGGAATAATTAAATCTTTTTACCTAATATTTTCGTAAATGAATTTGTATTTGTAGGAAAATTTTCTACTTAATGCATAAAAAATGTTCAGGTGTAGTTTTTAGGTTAGATAGCCCTTGTGTAAGCAAGGGTTTTTTTATTTTAAGGGTTTTAAGTAAATTATTTTTAAGATAATAATTGCATTAATACAAATTAGTAAAATCAAAAAGAAGATCTTTTTGTTGAGAAACATCTATCCTTTACATTTGTAGAAACCTCTATTTATACCTTTATTAATAAAAATTATGGCAGAACCAAAGCTGAGTAAACTTGCACAAACACTTATAGGCTCAGAAATTGTAAAACTAGGCGGCATAATTAAAGAAAAAATAAGTAAAGGAGAGCAAATTTATAATTATACGATTGGAGATTTTGACTCATCTGAGTTTCCTATTCCCGAATTGCTACGTGAGGAAATTAAAAAGGCTTACGATGATGGTTATACAACTTATCCAATAGCGGATGGAGAAACCGACCTTAGAAAAGCAGTTGCGGGGTTGATAAAAAACAAGCAACAACTTGACATTGATATTTCAGAAATTTTGATAGCAGCGGGCGGGCGTCCTTTAATTTATGCCGCCTTTAGGGCGATTGTAGATAAGGGCGACAAAGTAATTTATCCTGTACCAAGCTGGAACAACAATCATTACACACATTTTACAGAAGGCGAACATATACAGATTGAAACTGTACAGCAGAACAATTTTATGCCAACGGCAGACCAAATCCGCCCACATATAAAAGGTGCAGTAATGATAGCCTTGTGTTCACCTTTAAACCCAACAGGAACTGTTTTTAAAAAGGAGGATTTAATTAATATATGTGATTTAATTATTGCCGAAAACGCACAACGTGATGAAGGTGAAAAAAAATTATATCTTTTATACGATCAAATTTATTGGACACTTACATTTGGTGATACAGAACATTTCAATCCGGTAGTATTACGACCGCAAATGAAAGAATATACCGTTTTTATAGATGGTATTAGCAAGGCATTTGCAGCAACAGGTGTTCGTGTTGGCTGGAGTTTTGGCCCAAAACATTTAATTGCAAAAATGAAAGCCATTAACAGCCATGTGGGTGCATGGGCGCCTATGGCTGAGCAAAAAGCAGTAGCAAAATTTTTAGTTCAACAAGATGTTGTAGATAGCTATTTAATAGAGTTTAAAAAAGAAATTGATTTTAGATTAAAAAATATTTATGAAAGTTTTATTGCATTAAAAAATGAAGGATTTGCAGTAGATGCTATTTATCCTCAGGCAGCAATTTATTTAACCGTAAAAATACATCTTGTTGGTAAATATTTTAATGGAATACTGTTTCAAAACCAACAAGCTGTAACAGAATATATTTTAAATGAAGCTAAATTAGCAATAGTTCCATTTAGCAGTTTTGGTGCAAAAGCAGATAGCAGTTGGTATAGAATTAGCGTGGGCTGTGTAAAAAAAGAAGAGATTGCAGATGTTATGAAAAAGCTAAAAACAGCTTTAAAAAATGTTGAATAAAGCAAAGAAGAAAAATAATAAAACCGTTATAAGAACTAATTTTTATTATTAAAAAATACAAAAGGTTTGGTAAGTTTTTTTTGGCGGAGCAACTTTTTAATCTCCAAAGGATTGCTTATTATTTTATATCGGTTTAAATCCAATACCTCATGAGCAGCTACAAAATTGTCAAGCCGCTCAGTTGTAAACAACATATTGTTTAACTGCGAAAGTTCTTTGTCAATATCTTGTTGTGTCATAGCATGTTGCCTAAACATTACGAGAAGATCACGATTGGAAGTCATAGCATTTATTTATTTATAACCTACCATACCCGTACAGCCACATGTGCTTTTTTTGGTAGAAGAACAACCCGTCGCTACCAATGCAAGTGCTACAAGAGCTAAAAAAGTTATTTTAATTATCTTTTGCATAATTATAATACAAAATAACAAATTTTTACTTACAAACATTAAAATTGTATTCTAACACAAAAAATATTAACATAACTCGTAAACGGGTTTTAGTAGTGCCATTAGATTGGGGGTTGGGCCATACAACCCGTTGTATTCCTGTTATTCAACAATTAATACATCAAGGTTTTACAGTTTTGCTTGCAGCCGAAGGTAAAGCTGCGCATTTGTTCAGTAAAGAATTTCCAGATCTCATAATTCTTCATTTGGATGGATACAAAATTACTTATTCCAAAAAAAAGATTTTTTTTATTGCAAAATTACTTATCCAAATACCTAGAATATTAAAAGCAATAAAGAAGGAACATGCATGGCTGCATCGAATAATTAAGGATCATAAAATAGATATTATTATTTCAGATAACCGCTATGGACTTTATAATTCAAAAATTAAAAGCGTGTTTATTACACATCAACTTGCAATTGAAACCGGTAATATATTTACAAACCAATTGGTTCAAAAATTAAATTATAAACTAATAAATAAATTTAATGCATGCTGGATTCCTGATGAAGAAATACCATTTGATCTTGCAGGAAAATTATCGCATCCAAAAGTATTACCCGATGTGCCAACCACGTATGTTGGAATTTTGACCAGATTTGTAAAACAACCGGTCGAAAAAAATATTGATTTGCTGGTATTAATCTCCGGACCTGAACCACAACGTACTACCTTAGAAAATATTATTATTTTGCAAATGAATAAGCTTTCACTTAAAATGGTTTTGGTAAGAGGATTACCTGGAGTAACAAATAAATTAAAAAACGATAAGGAGGATTTAAAAATTTTTGATCATCTTTCTGCAACAGAATTAAATACACTGATTCAATCTTCAAAAGTTGTCGTTGCAAGAAGTGGCTATTCCACCATCATGGATCTTATTGCGTTACAGCAAAAAGCAATTTTAATACCTACACCCGGTCAAACGGAACAGGAATATCTTGCAAAATATGTAGCATCAAAAAAATATTTTGCAGCCGCAAATCAAAGTGGATTTAATCTAGAAAAAGAAATAAAAAATCTTGAAAATATGGATCAAATCACAATTCCTTTATCTGAAAATAAAAACCTGCAAAATGCAATCAAAAATTTGAAATAAATTCACCCCTTTCATTTTTATTATGGCTACCGATAATGCTACCAGCACCGTTTTCGTAAAAAAAAAATTTACAAGAAGTTGGCAAAAGTGCTGCTATTTTTATAATCTCTGAATTATTAAAACTTTCATTTTCACTAAAAATTACAGCCCCAATATTTTTTTCATTTATGATTTCATTTATGATTTCAATTTTATAATCATTCAAAATATTAAAAAAAATATTGAGAGAATAAGATGCTTTCTTTAAAATATCCTTTACCTGTTCATATTGTTGTTCCTCACCTATAAAAAGTGTATTTACAGGAACTTTGCCGAAAGAAGAACTTTTGTTTTGAGTAAAATTATTTTTAATTTTTGACATTAATTTACCTGCTGCAATTGCAACAGACATTGCAGGATATTTTAGTGTATTTTTTTTGTAATGCTTATCTACAAAGAGTTTCATAGCACCGTAAAAATGTTTTATGTATGCCGCATCTTTTTTTTGTGTGCTCTCGCCTTTAAAATGAATAATGGTCGTCTCTCCTAAATAATAATTATGAAAACCAGCTTTTAATATACTGTAGCTTAAATCAATATCTTCTCCGTACATAAAAAAATTTTCGTCAAAACCTTTTGTAATTTTTATTGCTCTTTTACTAATCATCATAAATGCACCGGCAAGCACTTCTGCTTTATTGTTTTCCTTTTCCGGTAAATGACCAGCATAATATTTTGCAAAAAATGACGATTTTGCAAAAATAGTTGAGAGTCCCATCATTTTAAAAAGCCCAGCGGCAGGTGTTGGCAAACACCTTTTACTTTCTTTTAAAAAAATGCCGCTTCCATCTGTCATACGAACACCAACTGCGCCACAATCTGCATGTTTTTTAAAAAATGAAATGCATTTTGTAAAACAATCTTCGGGTAAAATTGTATCAGGATTTAAAAATAAAATAAAATCACCCCGAGCAATTGAAAGGGCCCTGTTGCTTGCCTTTCCAAAACCAACATTCATACTATTCCAAATAAATTTTACAGAAGGAAATTTGGGTATAAGATATTCTTTGCTTCCATCAGTAGAATTATTATCAACCACAATAATTTCCGTAATTAATCCCCTACAAGCTTTTATAACAGACAGCAGGCAATGCTCCAGAAAAAACTTAACGTTATAGTTTACAATAATAATGGAGAGTTGCATGCAGGTACGAAATAAGAATTTTTATTTGGGTTAGCAAAAAGTTTATTAAAATTCATTTTTATTGAACAGCCAAATCGCTAAGGTTCACAAAGAAAAGATTACACAAAGAAAGTATTTTCCATTTTAGTTTCTAACACGGCTTAAATAACAAAATACATTTCCACCTTTGCCTCTCTGCGGTAAAGATGAACATCACACATTATCTTTGCAGCATGTTAAAAGCAACACTTTTAAATGCAGTGCAGGCGGGTGCTGCTCAAATGCAGCATTTTTTTAACGGACGTTTTACGATAAGCAGTAAAACCAATATCAACGATCTTGTTACTGAAGCCGACCATGCTTCAGAAAAAGCCATTATAGAAGAAATCCAAAAATCATATCCCGATCATTTTATATTGAGTGAAGAAAAAGGAGAAGTAAAAACGGAGAGTAATTTTAAGTGGATCATAGATCCAATAGATGGGACTATTAATTTTGCTAACAGCATTCCAATTTGCTGTGTGAGTATTGGGCTTGAAAAAGACGGAGAAATGATAATGGGTTCAGTTTATAATCCATTTATGAATGAATTGTTTGTTGCAGAAAAAGAAATGGGCGCAACATTGAATGATAAAAAAATCACGGTAAGCAATAAAGACAATGTGGGCAATAGTTGTCTGGTCACAGGTTTTCCTTACACGTATTTAGATTCTGAAAACGGGCCCTTGCAAGTATTTGAAAAATTAATTAGAAAAGCAATTCCTGTGCGAAGGCTTGGAAGTGCTGCTATAGATTTATGCTGGGTTGCAGCAGGAAGATTTGATGGATATTTTGAGCACCATTTACAAACATGGGATAGTGCCGCAGGTTTTTTAATGGTAAAGGAAGCAGGTGGAAAAGTAACAGATTATAATGGCAAAAATTACTCTGTTTACCAAAAACAAATTTTGGCTACAAACGGATTAATTCACGAAGAACTAAGAGGAATTATAAATGGAAAAGAAATAGAATGATTTTAGATTTCGGATTGCCGATTTTAGATTTCCATATACTTATTTAGATATTTTATGGATAAAAAAATAATGTAAGGGCGTTTAAAAATCTTGCTGTGAATACTGCAAAACTATATCAGTAAATTCCATATAATGTAATTAATCGAGTTTATATTAATCAAATTATAAGATGTTCAAGTTCTTCCACTGCAAACTATAGGGCAGCATGTAGGGGAAAATCTAAGCCAGATTTTATAAACAAATTAAGAATCGTTGAAGAAGAATTAGACGAAACGATGTTCTTTTATGAAATGCTTGCTAAATTTAATGTAGGTAAAAAAGCTGAGTTAAAAATATTATACATTGAGACTAATGAACTTTTATCAATTATAATTTCATCAATTAATACAGCCCTAAAAAACAGCATTAAATCAACAATAAATAAATCAGGATTTAAAAAATAAACTTTCCTTTAATAAACTCTACAACCGCAAATCTATAATCGAAAAATGGAACAACGTACAGAAATATCATCCCTTGGGGAATTTGGTTTAATCGATCATCTTACACAAAATAATGAAGCACGAAACGCATCTACCATATTAAGTGTGGGTGATGATGGTGCAGTAATAGATCATTTCGGCAGACAGACGGTAATATCTTCTGATCTTTTATTGGAAGGTGTACATTTTGATTTGTCGTATACACCGTTAAAACATTTAGGCTACAAAGCAGTAGTAGTAAACGTTAGCGATATCTATGCTATGAATGCAACGCCTACACAAATTGTACTGAGCATTGGTTTTAGCAACAGATTTGCGCTGGAAAGTCTGGATGAATTTTATGAAGGAGTGTATGCTGCATGTGCAGAATACAATGTTGATTTGGTAGGTGGAGATACAACAACATCCCTTCGTGGTTTTGTAATAAGTGTAACAGCCATTGGAGAAGTGGCGCCGGATAAATATGTAACAAGAAATGGTGCAAAATCCGGTGACTTAATTTGTGTGAGCGGAGAATTAGGTGGTGCATTTTTAGGATTGACTTTATTGGAAAGAGAAAAAAGAATATTTGAAGAAACCGGTGCACAGCCAGACCTTGAAGGGCAGACATACATTGTTGGAAGATTATTAAAACCCGAAGCAAGAAAAGACATTATTGAATATTTTGCAGAAGAAAATATTTTACCAACCAGTATGATTGATATAAGTGATGGGCTGAGCAGCGAGCTAATGCACATTTGCAAACAAAGCAAATTAGGCTGTGTTTTGTACGAAGAAAAATTACCCTTTGCAGATGATATGAAAGAGTTTGCCTACAAATTAAAAACAGATCCAACAGCATGTGCATTAAGTGGGGGCGAAGATTATGAATTGCTTTTTACCGTACCGCAAACAGATTACGAACAAATAAAACTAAATCCATCTGTTAGTATTATTGGGTACATGACGGAGGAGGGCGAAGGAAAGACGCTGATAACCCGTGCCGGTAACAAGCATGCATTGGTTGCGCAGGGTTGGAACCATTTGAATAAATAGAATTTGAAAAGTTGCAAATATTGGGGCTTTTTTATTTTATATAACATTCATAATTTTTGTTTGGCCATCATTTGTATTAATTTCATTTTAATTATGAACAAATCTTATGGCTACTTTTTTGTTTGGATAGTTATAGCTACGTGTTCCTGCGCCACTACAAAAAATTACAATCCCGCAAAAAAATACCCGAAAGAAACGCTTCAAAAAGAATATACATTACTAAGATCAATACTAGAAGCAAAACACCCATCACTTTACTGGTACACTCCTAAAGAAAAGATGGATGACTATTTTAACAAATTTTACGAAACAATAAAAGACAGCATGACCGAGCAACAGTTTGCCTGGCTTGCAGTTGCTCCTTTGATAGAAAAAATATATTGCGGACATACAAGTGTAAGCCTCAGTAAAGCCTATGGCAAATGGGTACAAGGAAAAGCAATTCCATCTTTTCCATTATATATGAAAATATGGAACGATACCATGGCGGTAACAGGAAATTTAAATTATAAGAAAGACAGTAGTTTTAGAAGAGGAACACTGGTAACATCTATAAATGGTATTCCAAATAAACTATTGATAAAATATATGTTTGAATTTTTACCTGAAGATGGATATGCAAACAATGTAAATTATATAAGACTCAGTGCAAACTTTCCGTATTATCATAGAAATATATTGGGTCTTAGTAAGAATTATACTGTAGGTTATTTAGATGAAGAAGGAAAAGAACAAATTGTAAAAATTCCATTGTTTGTGCCGGCAAAAGACTCCCTTAAAAAAGACAGTATTCTTCACAAACAAAAAAGAAAAGACCCGAAAGAAAAAAAATTGTTGCAATACAGGTCATTTATAATAGATAGTACAAAAAAATTTGCGACAATTAGTTTAAATACATTTTCAGATGGAAGACTCCGTACATTTTTTAGAAGAACATTTAAGAAAATAAAAAAGGAAAAAATAAGCAATGTAATTTTAGATTTAAGAAGCAATGGCGGCGGAAGAGTGGGCATGAGTACACTTCTTACAAAATATATCTCCAGAGAAAAATTTAAAGTTGCAGATACACTCTACACGCCATCAAGAGGAGTTGGACCTTACGGAAAATATATAAAAGGTGGTTTTTTAAACAGCATAGAAATGTTTTTCATATCCAGAAAAAATAGTGATGGAAAATATCATATGCGATACCTGGAAAATCATATTTACAGGCCTAAAAAAAACAATTATTCAGGGAAAGTTTATGTGCTTACTGGTGGTCCAACATTTTCAGCATCTGCCATTGTATGTAATGTTTTAAAAGGTCAAAAAGATATTACATTATTGGGCGAAGAAACAGGCGGTGGCTGGTATGGTAACAATGGAATTATGATACCGGATATCATTTTGCCAAAAACCGGCGTTCGTGTTAGATTGCCTTTGTTTAGATTGATACAATACAAGCATACTGCAATAAAAGGCACAGGTGTAATGCCTGATATTTTAGTGCCGACCAGCTACGATGCATTATTGAAGGGATATGATAAGAAAATGGAAGAAACGAAAAAGTTAATTTATGGTGGTAAAGAAAAAAGTAAATAAGAAACTTGCAGGTAAGAAAGGGAATAAAAATATTATTGAAGCAGAATTAAAAGGATTTTTATTATCCATTATTAATTGAAAAATTATCTCCGTCTTTTAAAAAAGGAAACTTAGTTCTCACTTCATCCAGCATTTCTTTTTCAAGCGTAATAGTAAAAATATCTTCATCATCTGCCTTGTGGTATAATACAGCGCCGGCAGGATCTACAACCATACTGTTACCGCTGTGATAAATATTATTGCCATCATCTCCTACTCTATTTACCCCCACAACATAACACTGGTTTTCAATTGCCCTTGCACAAAGTAATGTTTTCCATGCATGGCTGCGCCGCTCGGGCCAGTTGGCTACATAAATTAATACATCATATTCAACTTCGTTTTTTTCTGTAGGGTTTTGCCGTGCCCAAACAGGAAATCTAAGGTCATAACAGATTTGTAAATTTATTTTCCAGCCCTTTACGCTTGCTATTAATCTTTTATTGCCGGAATTATAATGTTCAGTTTCATTTCCAAAGCCAAAAAGGTGGCGTTTGTCGTAAACGGCGTATTCTCCGTTTGGTAACATCCATACAAGTCTGTTGTAAAAAGTTTCATTTTCATTTATAATAATACTGCCCGTTAAAATAATTTTATTTTCAGTTGCCACACGTTTCATCCAGCTTACTGTTTCACCATTCATATCTTCAGCCAATGCTTGTGCATTCATGGAGAAACCAGTGCTAAACATTTCGGGCAATACAATTATTTCTGTATGCTCTTCTAAGCTTTTAATTTTTTGCTCCAGCACTAAAAGATTGGCAGCTTTATTTTCCCAAACAAGATTTGTTTGTATGACAGTAATAGAAAGGTTTGACATGTTATAAAGTTAGGGAAAATGAGTTTTTTAAAAGCTTATCTTAGCTTTAAAAAGAATAGATGATTAAAATTAGCCTGATTTTACTTTTTGCAGTAGTTCAAATAAAAATTGTAAAAGCCCAATCTATTGAAGTTGCTAAATTTACTGACACAGCGTTTTCAAAAGTTGAAACTGAAGCATATTTCCCCGGGGGAGTTAACGAATGGAAAAAATATCTTCAAAAGAATTTAAAAATAAATGTTCCTACTAAAAACAAAGCACCTGCAGGAATTTACATGGTTATAGTAAGATTTATTGTATTGAAAGATGGTATAATAGAAGATATAGTACCTGAAACAAATTATGGATATGGAATGGAAAAAGAAGTAATGCGTGTGATACAAAAAGGTCCAAAATGGGTACCAGCTACTCAAAGCGGAAAAATTGTAAAAGCTTACAGGCGTCAACCAATAACATTTGTAATAAGCGAAGAATAAATAAAGTAAAAAATTGACGCTCTAATTTTTAAGAAAAATCATACCATAAATATTAACCATTTTCCTCCCTTCTCTTTACAATTAAGAACCAATCGTTTTCCAATGACAGATATCCCATATCATAACAGAAATAATATACATCGCCTTTTTTATTGGTGTAAGTGTGCGTATAATATTTAAACTGAAAACCTTTTGCTAATAATTTTTCAGCATTTGTTTTGCCTGTTTCCTGTTCGCCGGAAATGCAGGTCTCTAATATTCTGCGGTTTTTACCGAGCGCATTATTTATGTTGCGCACAAGGTTTGTCGTACCGGATTTTAAGCCGTTGTTATATTCATTTCTGCAATAATCATTACAAAACTTTTTATCCGCACGCCCTTTTACAGCCGCACCGCAACTTAGGCAAAGTATGGCTCCTTTTTTTGCAAGCATAAGCTAGTATTGGTTTGTAACCAAAAGGTACAACATATTTATATATGTACAATCGTTTACAAACGGATATATACAACTATAAACGGTTAAGATACGATTGAGGCTTTTGGTTCGGCACACCTTTGCATTGTCAAACCGAAACAAGGTGTTGGCTGAAATAAAAAAAACTTTAAACCGCAATGCTTTTATAAGGGCAACGCACAAAACTTAAAAACATGTACGCATTAAAAAACAAAGTTCAATTGATTGGTAATTTAGGCAAGGCACCAGAGGTAAGAAACACCGAAGCCGGAAAAAAACTTGTACGCTTTTCAGTAGCTACCAATGAGCAGTACAAAAATGCAAAGGGCGAAAGTGTAACAGAAACACAATGGCACAATCTTATTGCTTGGGGCAAGGTTGCAGACATTGCAGAAAAGTTTTTAATAAAAGGAACGGAAGTGGCCATTGAAGGAAAATTAATAAACCGTAATTATATGGACAAAGAAGGCAACAAAAAATATATTACTGAAATACAGGTTACGGAGTTGTTGTTGCTTGGTAAAGCTACAAGTGCGATGGTTGCATAAGTAAGAAAATAATAAACGATCGTGGACATATCTGCGGTCGTTTTTATAGGACGAATGATTAAAGCCGAGCAAAGAAGAAATGTTCCTGATAGCCGCGATAGAAGCTGATGCCGCAGT
>JAYVVD010000364.1:0-3624 GCA_043787295.1 Ferruginibacter sp.
TACTATTAAACCTTCGGGCAATGCTAATGCTGAACCGATATGTATGTGGTTATTTTTTCTGATGAAATCGCCCATCCAACTGCTGTTTACATCTGGATGCAAACGAAGTGCAGATGCACAGGCTTTGATGATCATATCATTAAACGAAACTTTCACAGGGCTCACTTCATTTATAGCCGTGCGTGCAGCCATGGCATTATCCATATTCAACTCCATCGTTAAATAAAAATGCGGGGCTGTAAACATACTTTCGCCCAGCCGGCGTGCTATAACTTTACGCATTTGTGTAAGTGGAATGTCTGTATACGATTCTGTTTCAGGTTGAAAGTTAGAGCTTGCGGGTTGTGTAGTTGTTGTCTGTGGTCTGTTATCCGTGGTATGCGGTCCATCGTCCGTCGTCATCACCTTATATCCCTCAATGTCACTTTTTACAATTCTGCCACCATCGCCCGTGCCGTTTATTTTACTAATATCAAATCCTTTTTCTGCAGCAATTTTTTTAGCTAGCGGAGAGGCTTTTATTCTGTTGACAGCGTTGGTTTCGGGTTGATGGTTTTCTGGTTGATTGGTAACCGGTTGGGTGTTTGCAGTTACGGGTTTTTCTTCTGTTGTCTGTTGTCCATTGTCAGTTACCTGTTTTGTTTCAGATGTTGCCTGTCCGTTGCCACTTGCTTTTTCAGCAGCAACATAAGCTGCTACATCAGTGCCGGGTTTACCAACAATAGCAATGATCTGGTTTATTTTTGCTGCCTGCCCGGCTTCAACACCAATGTATAAAAGTGTACCTTCTTCATAACCTACCACTTCCATTGTTGCCTTGTCAGTTTCCACATCTGCCAATACATCATCAGCTTTTACAGCATCACCAACTTTTTTATTCCATGCAACAATTTTTCCTTCGGTCATAGTATCGCTCAGTAAAGGCATTCTAATTTCTTTTGCACCTTCGGGGAGAGTAACGGCTGTGGGTTTCGGGTTAGTAGCTCCGGGTAGTGTTTTGGTCTCGTTTGTCTGTGGTCCGTCATTCGTTGTCTTTTGTGCCTCCGTGGTTTGTGGTGCATCGTTCGTCGTCTTCTCTTCTCCATCCAACAACCCTTTATAATCTTCCCCTTCTTTACCAACTATAGCAATAATCTGATTTATTTTTGCAGCTTCACCTTCGGGCACACCAATGTATAAAAGGGTTCCATCAACATAGCCATTTACTTCCATGGTTGCTTTATCGGTTTCAACATCCGCCAACACATCATCAGCTTTAACCTTATCGCCCACTTTTTTGTTCCATGCCACTATCTTTCCCTCCGTCATAGTATCGCTCAGCAGCGGCATTCTTATTACTTCTGCCATAATTATATTTTATAAATGTTTAAGTTCGAAATTAATGTAAAAAAAATAAAAATCTTTTTGTCTTCTCTTCGGTATTTTTTTAATAGTCAATTTCCATCTTTAGTCTATCTTTCAATATTTTAATTAAGGGATGTTTTTTTACCATCATCTCGTATTGTTGTTTTGAACTAAGCGTTTTCTTATCGTCGTCTGCCGTCATTTCGGGTTCATTTATTTCAATAGAATATTTCAATAATTTATTGCCAAAATATTTTTGCATATATGGAATTAGATGTGATCTTTCCATTTCAATAAAACGCTGTTGTAAAACTCCTTCAGTGATTACTGTAAAATTAAATTCATCATCTACTCTTAATGTTGCCATTTTAAATTGTGTAACAACAGGAAATTTTTTTTCTGCAAAAAGACTTTCCGTATAATCTGTCCATGCTTTTTGAAGGTTTTCGAAATTTAACTCTAGCAAAGTTTCTTCCTGTATAGTTTCCTGCAACAGCCTTGCACGTATTTTTTCCAGCGAACCAAAACCTGTTTTTTTTCGAACCAGTGGAATAATTTCAGCATCATCAACTGCAGGAACAACAAGATTTATTTCTTTCTTTACAAACAATGCAGCTTCTGTAACGATTTTATTTTTTTCTGTTATTTCCCTTTCTGGTAATTCTTTTAATTTGATTATAGAGATCCCTTTAAATGACACAGGTTTTGCAGAGTCAACTAACTTTTTTTTTTGAACCGTTTCATTGTTGCCTTCGCTAAATTCCAAAGCCTGATTAATGTAGCAAAGTTTTATGAGTGCCATTTCTACACACAATCTTTTATTGCGGGTCTGTTTGTAATTGAGGGCTGCTTCCTGAGTTGTATTTAAGGCTGCTATCATCCAATTGGCAGAAATTTCTTTTGCAGCCTGTAAATATTTATCCCTAAAATCTTCTGCAACCTCCAATAAAATGGCTGCTTTCACATCCTTACTTACCAATAAGTTTCTTATAAATTCTATAAATCCCTCTAGGAAAGTATCACCTTCAAAACCTTTTTGGTTTATATCATCAAATAACAGTAATGCATCGCTCAATTTTTGTTCTGTTGCAAATTGTAATAATTTAAAAAAATAATCTTCATCAAGTATATTTAAATGCTCTAGTGTATTTGCATAAGTTAATTTTCCACCTGTAAAACTTACAATTTTATCAAGTATACTCAATGCATCCCTCATGCAACCTTCACTTTTTTGTGCTATTACGTGCAGTGCTGTATTTTCTGCAGTAATATTTTCCTTCTCACAAATTTCCCTAAGATGTTCAACTGTGTCGTTGACAGTTATTCTTTTAAAATCGAATATCTGGCAACGGCTTAATATGGTTGGTAAAATTTTATGTTTTTCTGTTGTTGCCAAAATAAAAATGGCGTAGGGCGGCGGTTCTTCCAATGTTTTTAAAAATGCATTAAAGGCGGATGCACTCAGCATATGAACCTCATCTACAATATATACTTTGTACTCACCAGCCTGGGGTGCAAAACGAACCTGGTCTACAAGGCTTCTTATATCGTCGACTGAATTATTGCTTGCAGCATCCAGTTCATGTATGTTTAATGAAGTTCCACTATCGAACGAAACGCAGCTGTTGCAGGTATTGCAGGCTTCACCATCGGGCGTTTTGTTTTCGCAGTTAATTGTTTTTGCCAGTATTCTTGCACAGGTTGTTTTTCCAACTCCTCTGGGCCCACAAAATAAAAATGCATGTGCAAGCTGGTTGTTGTTGATGGCGTTCTTTAAAGTAGTTGTAATATGCGCTTGTCCCACTACCGTACTAAAATTCTGCGGTCTGTATTTTCTGGCGGAAACGATAAATTTTTCCATAATTATTAATAGCGAGATGGAGGCGTATTGGTTATAAGTATTTGTGCGAATTTAATTATTGTGGATGGTAATTTCTAATTTAACTAAAGGATTGGATGGCGTTTAAATTCCTTGTTTCTGTCAAATAAATAACGGTAAGTGCACAAATTCCTGCTGCGGTGCACATCGCCAAGGCCTGTGGCGATATTGAGCATTTTTGGATTAAAATCTCCTATCCACTGCATTTCATATTCGGTATAATTGCTTGCGGCAGACTGCACATACTTTGCAGTTTCGCCAATTATGTATGCATCTACTCCTTTGCCTTGCCACTCAGGTACCACACCAAACACTAATCCTGTAAATTTTTTGTTTTTTGTAAATTGTTTTACCCAAAGAAATTTTAATTTTTGCAGCAGTCCAAATTTGCCATGTAGGTA
>JAYVVD010000365.1:0-2716 GCA_043787295.1 Ferruginibacter sp.
CCCAATAAATTTCATGGAAAAAATTTTGTATTTGATGATAGGCTTGGAGAAAGAATAACTGATGAAATTATTGCAAAGTGCCACCAATGTGGTCAATCGTCTGATATACATACAAATTGCCTAAATGATGGTTGTCATTTATTATTTATACAATGTGAAAAATGTGCTGAGATTTTTAGTGGATGTTGTAGCAGTGAGTGCAAAGAAATTTATGCGTTGCCCCAAGAAGAACAGAAAGAATTACGCAAAGGAATTGAGAAAGGAAATATGATTTTTAATAAGTCAAGGCACCGAAGACCAACCCTTTAAACTAAAAAGCCCTTTTGTAAATTACAAAAGGACTTTTTAGTTTAAAGGAAAACTCCTTCTTCATCATGTTTAGAAAATTCGTTGCTTTTAACTGCGGATTTTATTTTTGATTCTGCTGTTTTAAGACCCGATGACAATTTATCAGAAAATTGTTGAGCTATTTTATTAAAAGAATTTTCGGCATGCTCCTCATTTGAATTTAAAAGTTCATGCTCAGCTTTTAATATAATTGCTACAATACCACCTATTGCTGCACCAGCAAGAATTCCTAAAATAATGTTCGATTTTTTCATCCTTAATTTTAATTAATTATAACGGTCTTCTGCCTGAAATAACCCTAAATAATACAGCAATAATTGCTATCACTAAAAGTATGTGAATAATACCACCGGTGTAAAATCCACCAAAAAAAGATATCGCCCAAATTATAACTAAGATAACGGCGATGGTGTAAAGTAAACTACCCATAATTTTGTTTTTAAAGTTGAAATAATTGTTTAGCTGTTTAATTCTTAAAACCAAATTATATGCCACCATAAAATTTAAGTAATAATAAGTAATCCAAAAAAATACAATGGGTACTTATTTCTACAAAATATTATCTCAATTTTTCTAATGTTGTTGAAATTTTATTGTACACAGATTTATCGTCTACCGGTTGGGGAGAAAAAAGTTTTCCGGTTATTTGTTCAAATAATTCAACATATCTATTGCTTATTTCCTTTACTTTATCGTCAGTTATTTCAGGGATGGATTGTCCCACTTTCCCCATAAAATTATTTTCCATCAACCACTCTCTCACAAATTCTTTACTCAATTGTTTTTGTTTTTCACTATTTTTTAAACGCTCATTAAATCCATCTTTATAAAAATATCTTGATGAATCGGGGGTATGAATTTCATCCATTAAATAAATCTCATCATTAATTTTTCCGAATTCATATTTAGTATCGGCCAAAATCAAACCTTGTTTTGCGGCTAATTCTTTTCCTTTTTCGAATAATTGTAATGCATATTTTTCTAAGATAGCCCATTCATCTTCTGTTGCTAATTTTTGTTTGATGATTTCATTTTTGCTGATATCTTCATCATGCCCTTCATGGGCTTTTGTAGAAGGAGTAATAATTGGGTTTTCAAAAAAATCATTTTCTTTCATGCCTTCTGGTAAATTAACACCGCACAATATTCTTTTACCTTCTTTGTAAGTACGCCACGCATGCCCGGTTAAATTACCTCTAACCACCATTTCAATGGCGAAGGGAACACATTTTTTACCAATACTTACCGTTGGTGATGGAACTTCCAATAACCAATTGGGACAAACATCTTTGCATTCATTAAGCATATATGCAGCAATTTCATTTAAAACCTGTCCTTTAAAAGGAATTGTTCGGGGTAAAATAACATCAAATGCGGAAAGCCTGTCACTTGCAATCATAACAAGAATATCTTTATCAATTGTATAAACATCTCTTACTTTTCCGCTATAAAAGTTTGTTTGTCCTTTAAAATTAAATGTAGCCATGGCACAAAATAAGATGAACCATTGATACCTGCAACCTCTATTATTATTTTATATTCCACATAAGTGAGAAAAAAAAATTTTATAACATAATAACTATGCTTATTTTGCCTGATTATTTAAACCCAAACCAACAGATATGAGAAAGTTTACAAGCTACATGATTACAATGTTGCTGGCTAGCATCTTTTCAGTGTCAGCTTTTGCACAAAATGTAACCATCAGCGGTAATGTAAAAAACAGCACAACAACAGAGAATGCCGCCGCTGTTTCAGTTACTGTTAAAGGAACTGATGCAGGTACATTTACCGATGAAAAAGGTAACTATGTTATCTCAACAAAATCATTACCGGTTATTCTAATATTTTCTTCAGTAGGTTTTACAACTCAGGAAATTGCTATAACCAATGCCTCACAGCAAGTAAATATAATGTTTGTGCCGAGTGAAGCATTAGGGCAGGAGGTAGTTGTATCCGCTACCAGAGTTGCACAAAATATTTTAGAATCACCGGTATCTATTGAAAGAGTAAGTGCTGCAACTATTCGTACTGCACCCGCTGTCAGTTATTATGATATAGTTGCAAACTTAAAAGGAGTGGATGTAACTACCTCATCTTTAACTTTTAAAACGCCAAGTACACGGGGTTTTAATGGAAGTGGAAATTTACGTTTTAACCAGCAGGTTGATGGTATTGATAATCAAGCACCAGGGTTAAATTTCTCTGTGGGAAGCATAGTTGGGTTAACTCAACTTGATGTTGACAATATTGAATTATTGCCCGGAGCATCTTCAGCGCTTTACGGACCGGGTGGCATGAACGGAACTTTGTTGATAAACAGTAAAAGTCCATTTAAATATCAGGGGTTATCTGCAGAAATAAAAAC
>JAYVVD010000366.1:0-2161 GCA_043787295.1 Ferruginibacter sp.
CAAATCATAACCATAGTTTTCATGGTATTGCTTTACTTCAAAATTGTTGCTTTTGTCTTTGTTTTCAAAGTCGAGCTGCACCCATGCTTTGTAAGGCTGTCCTTCTTTTGTAACAAGATCTTTTTGAACAGCCCTGCCATCCAATAAATTAAAGGCTTCTTTACAGGTCACTCCTTTACCTTTATTTAAGTAAAATGTTTGCGCCGCTTTTTCACCATTGCTCTTTTCAAGAGCTGCATGGTAGTTATTGAAAAAGTACATATCTGATGTATCAGACTTGCGAAAATTGATAGTTGCTTCAAAGGGCTTTTTATTTATTTCCGCCTTGTAATGCAGTTGAAAATCTGTTTTCCCTTCGTTGAGATTTCTCTCTAATTCTGATTTTAGGTTTTCGCCAAAACCCATGTATTTAAGGTTATCACTTAAATACTGAAAATTTTCGTTGTTCATAACTTTGTTTTTAAATGTAATTTTTGAAAATGTTTTTTTGTTGCTAAACACTCATTTGTAATCCGGCAATTCAATCGCCTGCATAATTTTCTTATTATTTACCCTCATAAATAGATGTCGCCCGCCATTTTTCTCCATCATTTGAATAGCCAAATATTTTGCATCAGGAATGGTGAACTTATCTAAGGCAACAACAATAGCTGACGTACTTTTTGCTTTGACCTTTGAAATATTACCAGAAACATAAAGAGGTTTTAATTCATTTTCTTGCACTGCTGTTCGCTTACCCGTTTTCTTATCACTAATAAAAAAACGGAGTAGTTCGATATCATAATCAATCGGGCTTTGATTATAAATGTTAAGCTGATAGAAAACGATTTCATTTTTTATATAAATGCCTGTCACTTTAATGACCATATCCCATTTACTGTCTTTAATACCATTCATTGTTTTAGGATTATCCAAAATATTATTTGCATAGGTTGCCAGTGTTGCTGTTTTATTTACAGCCAAATGATAAACCCATTGTGCAGGATTATTATCATAGCATATTACAAATGTGTAAATGCTGCCATCTTCTGTAACCACACTTAAATTAGTTTCGGGGAAACCTTTTGTAGCTGCTTTAATTAATAGGATTGTTGGTGATTCCTTTATTAGTTGCGCTAGTACAGATTGAGTTCCCCTGTCCACATGAAGAATTGCAAATGGAAATACCAAACTGGTTGTTTTTTCTGTTGATATACAAAGTGAAGTTTGTGCTTTTGAACAAACGAACAGAGAACTCATCATCATTGCACACATAAATCGTTTCATAATTTTAATTTTTATTGTTGATAAATTATTTTTGAACATTTTTATCTTTCAGCAAAACTTTATAACCTGCCTTTACCAATACTTTTATTTGCTTAACCTTTCGGCCCATCAAATTTTTTACGGTGTTGATTCCGGCTGCAGCAGCCTGTGCTTTTAAAGAAGGATCGACTGAAGTCAGTTCCATTAACTGTAAGCCATTGTCAGCAGATTGTTTCGCAACATCACGGGTAATAGCGCCTGGAATATAAATGCCAGGTAAGCCATCCATATCATATACTTCTAATTGTACCGGAAATAAAGAATTACCATTGCGAATAGATTTGATTTCAATTTCAAGTCTTTCATCATTCAATGCAGCAATGCCATAGATAAAGTTTCCTTTAGGTATTAATGATCCGCTGATATAAATATCTGTTGTCAAACGGAGTTTAATTATTGAACCGTTTACCAGAGTTTGATTGGCATGTACAACTGCTTCTAAAGAATTGTTTTCTTCTGATTGAGTCTTATTATCATCAATTCCATAAAAACCTGCATTACTTTCAGTCCTGTATTTTGAAGTATTCAATAAACTGATATTATCCATCACAGAATTTTTACTAACTACAAATACTGTTTCCTTTTGAAGCAATGATTTTTCTTTCTGTTTATCTTTTACTCTTTGCGGATGTTGTATGTCAAGTATTTTATCAAGCGTACCGTTTAACTGTTGCATCTCCGGGTCTGCTTCTTCTTTATCATTCATTACCTGCATCATGTTATGGAGATTGTCTACATCATTGGAGAAAGTTTCACTATTATTCCCGGTTTGAGTTTGATTATTTACATTGCTATAAGTTGTTTCCTGCTGATTTATTTGTTTATTTAGTTCATCAATTTTTTTATAAATCTTCTG
>JAYVVD010000367.1:0-3932 GCA_043787295.1 Ferruginibacter sp.
TCAACTCTCACTCTTTTTTCACTTATAAAAGTTCAAATCTATTGGTATGTTTAAGTAACATCAAAGAACTATTTTAATAATATACAAACATAGGAGGCAAGCAAAAAGGATTTCCACTTCTATTCGTCAGCCCTTCAGCAAAAGATCTTTTTACAATTTTTATGGAAGCAGTTTAAAAATTCAATATTAATTTGAAAAAAGCAGTTATATTATAAAACGCCAAGGCTTGGTGATAATTGAACCAGGTATAAACGGACAGGGCTTGCCGAAGTATGGGAATTAGTATTCCGTCCGCCCGGTACCGATGATGATTGAAAAACTGAAGATGAGGATAACAACAAAAAGCTAAATAGATAATGTCAAGCTGGCTATGAAGCACAATAGAATTACAAAAAGCCGAAGATAACTTCCGCCCGTATTTTGGCAAACCCAATCCTATGTTTACAAATCAATAAATTTATACAGCCATTGCATATAAATATTTGAAAGAACAAAGAGCGGGATAAGGTCGTAAAACCCAATAGGCAAAAAGCCATTACAACATGATGACCCCCGCCCTTTTTCTTACCAGATGCTGAACAGTTCTTTGGGTACAATTTGCAACCCGTAGTAGGATAGATAGCAGCGTGTAAGATTGTTCTCTCATTTGTTTTTTTGCATATCAAATCTATCTTATTTATTCACCATTAAAAAACTTTTTTATGAAAGCATTTACGCCCTGCTGTGGTATCGATGTCTCTCAGCTAATCCTTGATGTATGTTACCAAAATAACTTAGGTGAGTTCTTCGATATACAGGTGCCAAATAACAACAGCGGCTTTGAAAAACTGCTGGCACATGCAGGTACCCAAGCACATTTTGTAATGGAAGTAACAGGTGTTTATTACATTAAGCTAGCCTTCTTTCTACATCACCACGGCTGCAAAATATCTGTGGTAAATGGTATGGTTATAAAACGTTTTATACAAATGCACCTGGAGCGTAACAAAACAGACAAAAAAGATGCTCGTTGGATTTGCCGCTACGCCATAAGCCAACAGCCTGCCCTGTGGCAAATGCCCGACAATGCTTACTTTGAGAGTAAACAGATTTACAATACCATCCGCAGTTTTGCAGAACAGATTAAGATGCTTGGCAACCAAAAACACAGTATTTCCTTATTGCCTGTGCAGAGTAAAGAGGGTATAAAAGCCATAGAGAAAATGATAGCAGGTTTTAAAATGGAAATAGTAAAACTTGAAAAGAAACTGCTGGAGGTATTAAAGCTATGGCAGCCTGAGCAGGTAAAGAATATCAGCAGTGTAATGAGTATTGGCAAGCGTGCAACTGCTATGCTTATAGTAGCCACACAGGGTTTTAAAAATACGGTATCGCACAGGCAACTGGTATCATTTGCAGGGCTTGCTCCCGTGCAAAAAAAGAGTGGCACGTCCATTAATGGCAGACCCACCATAAGTAGGCAGGGTGGCAAAGAATTAAGAGATGTGCTCTACATGTGTGCTATGAATGCCAAGAAAAACAACATAGCCTGCAAAGCACTTTATGAGCGTTTAATTGCCAAAGGAAAAAGCGGTAAACTGGCATTAATTGCAGTATGCAATAAACTCCTGCGGCAGGTGTTTGCAGTAGTAAAAAACAACACTACATATCAACCAAATTATTGTTCACCTAAACCTTAAAATATTTATGTAAAAATGTTTGGTTTTTTACACAATTCATGTTGTACGCATACCCTTTCTCCGCTTTCATCTATAATGTGGGGTCTGTGTCACACAGTATGAAGTTGCCGTGTGTTGGGCAAGGCAGGCTCTTGGGCAGGTAGCTTCTGTGCTGTTGGTTTGTGGGCCTGACCATGTGTCTGACTTGCAGCGTTGGCTTTTTAGAGCGGTCGAGACATTGGATTTGTCGGTCGGGCTGTTAATGGTCTGATTAATTGCTTGAAGTGAAATAATATAAGTACATTCTTAGTAAGCAGCTATAATTGATTATTAAAAACTATGACTGCTTCAAATTTTTCCTTTTCTTTTTTAGTGAAATACATTTCAAAATCCTGTATTGCTGCAAGTTGATTGGCTATCCATAAGCCTAAGCCAAACCCTTCGCCATGCAAAGGCTTTGAGTGGTAAAATTCATTTTTCACATCTGCGATTTGTGGGCTGATGTCTTCCCGTATTTTATTGGTAATACTTACACTGAAATTGTTGTAATGTTTTTGCAGCAGTATATCAATAGTAGCTGCTTGTGGCGAATACTTAATAGCATTTTCTAATAAATTGCCAATAATTATTTGCAGTTTATTCTCATCTGCCAGTACATCATAAGTTTCTTCTGCAGTTTGATATGATATTTTAAAGAGGATATTTTTTTTAGCAGCTTTATTTTTGTACCCGGCAATTTTTTCAGTTAATAAGTCTGATAAATTACAGTTTGTTTTTGTTACCTGCATATTACCGCTCCGTAATTCACTTAGTAACAAAAAATCGTTAGCCATTTTTATCAATTGCTGTACTTCTTTCAATTGTTCTGCATACACATTTTTAGTTGCCGTATCTGCATTTTTCATCAAAACCTGTAGCCTTGTTTGCATTACTGTAAGTGGTGTTCGCAACTCATGGGATGCGGATGCAAAAAAGGCCGTTTGCCTGCCGGATTGTTCTTTAATTCTAAGCAACATCCGGTTGAAAGACATCACCAAATCTTTCAACTCATTTTCACTTTCAGGCTCTGGCAACAGTTCTATATTATTATTAATGTTAGTTGCATTTGCCAAACGAATAACTTGATTTACAGGTTTCAATAATTTAGATGAAAGCCAGTAAGAAAGCACCAAAGCCAGCAAAAAGCCAAGCGGCAATATCAACAATAATAATTTAGTAAGTTCTTTTATTTTACTATCAATACTTGCAGATGGTAATGCAAATATTACCTGCAGGCTGCCTCCGCTTTCTATCGCCTGTTGTATGCGTATAACATGCCAGCCTTTGTTGCTTATTATGCTATCGCTTCCAGATGGGTAGGTAAAAGGAACGGTTGCGGGGGCAAACAAAGTATCTATGCCGTTCGTGTCTGAATAGAGAATCGTAAAACTTTCTTCTCCTTGTGGCAGTGGAACTATTTTAGGTTGCGTATTTGTTTTTTGGGCTACCACAAAAGCTCTTGCTTTCAATTGTTCATCAAAAGAATTTATCAACGCTTTTTTAAAACTGCCGAATAATAGTAGAGCAACAATTATCCATAGCACTAAAAAACCTATTGCAAAGTACAAGATGGTTTTTGTGCGTAAGCTGATATGTGAAAATGAGAATTTAATTGTTTTTTTATTATACTGTTTTTGTACCTTTTAATGTATAGCCCATACCAACTACCGTTTCAATCAATGTATCTGTAAATCCTTTATTGATTTTTTTTCTTAGTTGATAAATATGCACTTCTACAATATTGCTACCGGGGTCAAAATCCATTTCCCAAACCTTTTCCATAATTTGATTTTTACTAACAACCCTGTTGGCATTTCGTACAAGATATTCCAGCAGTAGAAATTCCTTTGCGGTCAACTTTATTTCTTTTTCAGCTCTTGTTACTTTTCTTCCAATCAGGTCTATCATTAAATCTTCAATCTGTATTACGGAAGTTTCACCACCTGCAATTTTTTTTTGCACTACTCTTATTCTTGCCAGCAGTTCATCCCATTCAAAAGGTTTTTTTATATAATCAACCGCACCAAGGTCTAATCCTTTTACTACCTGTTCTGTAGCTGATAATGCACTGATTATAAATACAGGGGTTTTAATTCCAAAAGAACGCAGGTTGCCTAAAATATCAAAACCATTAGTACCGGGCAGCATCAAATCAAGTAGTATCAAATCAAAATTATCAGAGGCAGCAGCTTCTAATCCTTTTGCTCCATCATTGCAGACTAATACGGAGTAGCC
>JAYVVD010000368.1:0-12895 GCA_043787295.1 Ferruginibacter sp.
CTTTCGGAAAGGACTGATCATTTGACCGGGCTATCCATTCCTATCTTTTTTTGTTTGTCATCCAGAGCTTATCGAAGGATAGACAAAACAAAAAAAGGATATACATTTCTATCCCTGAGCCTTTCGGCATTTTTTCTTTTCTCAACGTTTACCAAACTGTAAAATCAAATCCGTATTCACAAATATAATTTTTATAAAATGCGCAATATCTTTTTATAGATGATTGTTTTAGTTTTAACATTAAGGGTATTGTGGGTGGGGGAATTTATTTATTGTTTAATTACTTCAAAGCAACGTCTCTACTATAACTTATTTGTAATCTATCAACGTTTGTTTTAAAGTTATCAAATATTCCATTTATCATATCTTGCTAGCAAAAGATAAAAAGATGCAAGAATTAAAAAGTAATATTATTAAAGCAAGTGATGTTGCTGTATTAATTCATGGCGGCACAGGAAGGCTATATAAGGAATCGATATCTCCCAAAATAGAATTACAATATAAAGAAGCACTGACTCATGCTTTAAGACAAGGCTTCAAAATCATAACCAGGGGCGGTAAAAGTATTGAAGCTGTAGAAGCAAGTATTATAATATTGGAAGATTGTCCGTTGTTCAATGCAGCTAAGGGAGCAGTTTATGCTAATAACAAAATGATAGAGTTGGATGCAGCAATTATGGATGGAAGAACCCTTAATGCAGGTTCGGTAGCGGGAATACGTATTGTAAAAAATCCAATTTCAGCTGCACGCAAAGTAATGGAGAATTCACCGCATGTAATGCTTGTAGGCAGCGGTGCTGATGAATTTGCAAAATTAAATTCCCTTGAAATTGTCGATCAGTCATATTTTAAAGTGGAAGAAAGATGGCAGCAAATACTAAAATTAAAAGCGGAAACTGATAATAGTAATGACTATTTTTCCCAAACTCCTCTTACAAAACTTGGTACGGTTGGCGCTGTTGCAATTGATGATTTCGGGGGGGTGTCTGCCGGAACATCTACAGGCGGAATGCTGAATAAAAAATTTGGAAGAGTAGGTGATACCCCCATCATAGGTGCAGGTACTTATGCAAACCATATATGTGCGGTTTCGTGTACCGGGCATGGTGAGTATTTTATACGCCATGCCGTTGCTCATGATATTTGTGCTATGATGGAATATAAATCAATATCAGTGAGTGATGCTGCACAGGAAATGATTGCCGGAAAACTTACAAAGTCAGGCGGCGTTGGCGGCTTAATAGCAATGGATGCAACAGGCAACATTGCTGTTGATTACAATACAGAAGGAATGTTTTATGGTTTTATAAAAAGAGACGGAACCACCACGGTTAATGTTTGTAATATGATAATTGAATAGTATGGTTCATTGGTAAAAAACTTTATTCTCCTTGTGCCTAACTTCGCAACACTTGTTTTTAAAAATTATCACAATGCCTTTTCACAAAATAATTAATGATCCTGTTTACGGTTTCATCACAATTGATGATGAACTTGTTTTCAGCATCATTGCACACCCTTATTACCAGCGCCTGCGCCGCATACAACAAATGGCTATGGCGCATTTGGTTTACCCAGGTGCCGTGCATACAAGGTTGCACCATTCACTCGGGGCATATCATCTTATGACGATTGCCTTGCAGGAGCTTACCCGCAAAGGAATCAAAATAACGGAGCAGGAACAGCAGGCAGCAAAAATTGCTATTCTCTTACACGATGTTGGTCACGGTCCATACTCGCATGCATTGGAACAGGTTTTAGCGGAAGGCGTACATCATGAAAAAATATCGCTGCTCATTATTGAAGCACTTAACAATAAGTTTGAAGGAAAGTTACAGGTAGCGCTAGAAATATTTAACGGTAGTTACCCCAAAAAGTTTTTACACCAGCTTGTAAGTGGCCAGTTTGATGTAGATCGTATGGACTACCTAACCCGAGATAGTTTTTTTAGCGGAGTTATAGAAGGTTATGTAGCCTACGACCGTATTTTAAAAATGATTACTGTGCACAATGGCGAGTTAATGGTGGAAGAAAAAGGCATTTACTCTATTGAGAAATTTCTAATTGCACGCAGACTCATGTACAGGCAAGTTTACCTGCATAAAACTGTTTTAAGTGCTGAGCAAATGCTACAGCGCATTATAAAAAGAGCTAAATATATTTCAGCACAATGCCAGCAACCGTTAAATAGTTTTATAAATGAGCCCATGCACAATATAACTTTAGACCAGTTTTGCAGTCTGGATGATGCGGATGTATTGATGGCCATAAAAAGCTGGTGCAGCCATTCAGATAAAATACTGTCTTTGTTGTGCAGAGGAATTATTGACCGAGATTTATTGAAGCTGAAATACAGTTCAGCTCCTGTTGATGAAGCAACTGTACAGCGTAAAAAAGAAAGTACCGCAATCATTTTAGGGTTAACGATGGATGAAGCTGAGTGGCTTGTTTTTACAGGAGAAGCGAGCAGCACCACATATAATTTTGATGAACAGCAAATAAAAATTTTGTTTAAGAACGGCGAAGTGAAAGATATATCTGAGGTAGATGATGCACTTATTAATGAAAGCCTGCGTGGCAATATCAAAAAATATTACATTTGTTATCCGGGCTTTTAACCAAACTACTATAAATGGAATTCAGCGCAGCACAGATAGCACACATTGTCGGAGGATCTATCGAGGGTGATCCTAATGTGACCGTTTCTTCTTTCGGTAAAATTGAAGAAGCTACAATTGGCCAACTTGCATTTCTGGCTAATCCCAAATACGAAGAATATTTATATAGCACCGCTGCAAACATTATTATTGTAAATGAGGCGCAGATAGTAAAAGAGCAATTGGCTGCCACACTTATAAAAGTTCCCGATGCTTATAGTGCGTTTGCCTTATTGCTGAGCGAATATCAAAAACTAAAACAACAACAGTTAGTTGGCATACAGGAACCCGTTTACATAAATGCAACTGTAAAAAAAGGAGATAATATTTACATAGGTGCATTTGCTTATTTGGGTGAGAATGTAGTAATAGGCAATGGTGTAAAAATCTATCCAAACGCTTATATCGGTAATAATGTTATAATAGATAATGATACGATTATACACCCCGGCGTTAAAATTTACCACGATTGTATAATTGGAAAAAACGTAGTAATTCATGCTGGTACAGTAATTGGCGGCGATGGTTTTGGCTTTGCCCCACAACCAGATGGCAGTTTTAAAAAAGTACCTCAAACAGGTAATGTAATTATTGAGGACAATGTAGAAATAGGTAGTAATGTTACCATTGACAGAGCAACTATTGGCAGTACAATAATTAAAAATGGCGCCAAGCTCGATAATTTATTACAGATAGCCCATAATGTAGAAATTGGCAGCAACAGCGTAATAGCAGCACTTACCGGTATAAGCGGCAGTACTAAAATTGGTAACAATGTAATGATTGGTGGACAGGCAGGCATTGCAGGCCATTTAACGATTGCCGATGGCAGTAAAATAAATGGTCAAAGCGGTGTAAGTAAATCCATTAAAATTCCTAATACAGCTGTAACAGGCACGCCGGCTTATGATTATACTGCTTCAATGCGTAGCCAGGCATTGCTGAGAAAATTGCCTGAGCTGGAAAAACGTGTAAAAGAACTTGAAGAGCTGGTAAAAAAATTAGAAGGATAAACTGAGCTCATAACTTTATCAATTTCTGCAAGGATTAAATTTACTTGTTCTCCTATTTAACAATCTTTTGATATAAAATTTAAAATATCTTTGCCACAAAAGGAAAACTACAGGCATGGATATATTATTTAATGAGAATAAGCAACATACGCTTACATCTGCCACTACAATTTCGGGAAATGGATTACATACAGGCATTATGGCCAACATGACATTAAACCCTGCTTCTCCTAATTTTGGTTTTCAATTTAAAAGAACAGATTTATCAGAAAATACGCCCTCTATAAAGGCAGATTGTGAGTTAGTTACTGATACAAGCCGAGGTACTACATTAGAAAAAGGTGAGGTTAAAATATCGACTGTAGAACATATCCTTGCAGCGTTAGTTGGTATGGGCATAGACAATTGTCTGATAGAAGTAAACGGACCCGAAATTCCCATAATAGATGGCAGCAGCAAACCCTTTACTCAATTAATAGAAACAGCCGGCGTAACAGAACAGAACGCAGATAAAATATGGTATTCGCTCGATGAACCTATTTCATATTTTGATGAAGAAAAAAATGCAGAATTTACGGCAGTGCCCGCCAATGAATATCGTGTAACTGCTTTAATAGATTTTAATTCTCCTGTGCTTGGTACACAGCACGCAGATTTAAAGCATATAAAGGATTTTAATAAAGAAATTGCTCCCTGCCGTACTTTTTGTTTTTTGCATGAACTCGAAGCACTGCTTGAAAATAACCTTATAAAAGGTGGTGATATAAACAATGCAATTGTAGTTGTAGATAAACCTATAACACCTGAAGCCATGCAAAGGCTTGCAAAAGCTTTTGGTAAAGATCATATTGAAGTGTTGAAAGAAGGGTACTTAAATAATCTTGAATTACGTTTTAACAATGAACCAGCCCGCCATAAATTGCTAGATGTTATTGGAGACCTTGCACTTAGCGGATACCCAATGAAGGCGCATATAATGGCTAACAGACCAGGGCACAGCAGCAATGTTGGCCTTGCTAAAGTGTTGAAACATCATTTTAAAAAAATGAGTAAAAATGTGAATGTTCCATTTTACGATCCATCTGTACCACCGTTATATGCATTAGACGAGATTGAAAAAATACTACCGCACCGCTATCCTTTTTTATTAGTAGATAAAATTTTAAGGTTGAATGAAAAAGAAGTGATTGGTATTAAAAATGTAACTTTCAATGAATTCTTTTTTCAGGGCCATTTTCCTGGAAACCCTGTAATGCCAGGTGTTTTACAGGTAGAAGCGCTTGCACAAACAGGTGGAATTCTTTGTATAAAATCAATGCCGGAGGGAGTTTATGATACTTATTTTGTGAAGGTAGATAACTGTAAGTTTAAAGTAAAAGTTGTACCCGGAGATACTATGATTTTAAAAATGGAACTGATAGAACCAATACGCAGAGGAATTTGTACGATGAGAGGTAGCGTTTATGTAGGCAATAAACTCTGTACTGAAGGAGAATTTACAGCTCAGGTAGTAAGACGTAATTAGCAAATGTGAAAATTTGCCGATTTGATAATTAAGTACATTGCAATAATCGTTTACATTTAAAAGCTATTCATCTTCACATTGAGTTATTTTCAAATTTTCACATTAATTAAATGATACACCCGCACACTTATATTCATCCACACGCAAAGCTAGCTACCAATGTAAAAGTTGATCCTTTCAGCGTTATACATTCCAATGTAGAAATCGGCGAAGGCACATGGATTGGCAGCAACGTAACCATTATGGATGGTGCAAGAATTGGAAGCAACTGCCGCATATTCCCCGGAGCAGTTATTTCTGCTATACCCCAGGATCTAAAATACGGGGGAGAAGATACGACGGTAGAAATTGGCGACAATACTACCATTAGAGAATTTGTAACAATTAACAGAGGAAGCAAAGCAACCTGGACAACCAAGGTGGGCAGCAACTGTTTAATAATGGCTTATTGCCACATAGCACACGATTGTATTGTGGGCAACAATTGCATAATGAGCAATAACACACAGCTTGCAGGTCATGTAGAGCTCGGTGATTATTCTATTCTTGGAGGCATGTGCGCCGTGCACCAGTTTGTAAAAGTTGGCCAACATGTAATTATAAGCGGTGGTTCATTAATAAGAAAAGATGTACCACCATTTATAAAAGCGGGCCACGAACCGATTAGTTATGCCGGAGTAAATTCTGTTGGTTTAAAAAGAAGGGGTTTCTCATTGGACAGCATCAATGAAATATTAAACATCTACAGAATTATTTACAACAAGGGTCTTAATACTACACAGGCATTAAATTATATTGAAGAAGAAATTCCTGCGACCAATGAAAGGGATGAAATTGTAACATTTATAAGAGACAGTGGCAGAGGAATTATTAAACGTCGCTTAAAGGGGAGCAACTTTGAAGATTAATTTATTTTGAATATTCACCTCAACAATACCGGTAAAAGATTTAACCGTGAATGGATTTTCAGAAAATTGGATTACCTTTTTTTACAGGGAAATGCATATGCTGTTACGGGTACAAATGGCTCGGGCAAATCTACACTCTTACAAATAATTGCGGGTGCTACTTTACACAGCGAGGGTACAATTAATTACAGCTTTGCAGAAAACAATGTTTTAGTTGCCAATGAAAATGCTTATAAACAAATAGCCTTCGCAGCGCCTTATCTGGACCTTGTGGAAGAAATGACAGCCACGGAATTCCTTGCTTTTCACAGCGGCTTTAAACAATTTACAACTTCTTTTACTGAAATTCTTTCCACCGTAGGATTGCAAAAAGCTGCAGAAAAACAAATTCGATATTACAGCAGCGGTATGAAACAAAGGCTAAAACTTGCACAGGCATTTTTTAGCCAAACCTCTGTATTGTTGCTTGATGAACCTACAACCAATCTGGATGAAGAAGGCATTGCAATCTATAAACATTTATGGGAAAAACAAACTGCAAACCGCCTTGTTATTGTAAGCAGCAACGATAAAATGGAATATGAAAATTGCAAAGAAGTTATAAAATTGGCAGATTATAAATAGCCATTATTCTACTTTTTTGAGATGTGCTTTTTCTTAAAATCAAATCAATAAAAGCTGATTAAAAAATAACAGTTGAGCATAGCCCCGATTGAAGTGTAAATAGGCGAGGCACGAGCCAATTGCAACGGAAAGCGGGAGACAAATGAGCGGATATATTATTTGCTGATGCTCCAAAACAAGATTCAGGATTTTAAAATCAAGACAGAATATACACTTCTAATCATCTTCTGCTCGCTATCAGTAAATTTAGATCAGTAAATTTTAAATTAAATCTTTCGCTTAAGTGGAAATTAGTAAGAGACCCCTTAAATAAATAAATACCACTGCGGATATTGAACTTATACCAGATCACATTATCTATCCCACCATCTTCGGCGGTTTCGAGTAAAAGCGGCATTAATACATTGCTGATGGCCTGCGAAGCGGTACGTGCAAAACCGCTGGGAATATTGGGTACACAATAATGTATAACATCGTATTTTGTAAAAGTAGGTTCTTTGTGTGTTGTTACTATGCTGGTTTCAAAACACCCGCCATGGTCTATGCTAACATCTACAATTACGCTTCCCTTACGCATATTGCTTACCATGGTTTCAGTAACTACCATGGGCGTTCTGCCGCCGTCGTTACTCAAGGCACCAACTGCTACATCACATGTTTTTAATTGCTTGGCTAATATTTTTGGTTCAATAACGGATGTCCATAAACGCCCGCCAATATTATTTTGCAAACGCTTTAAACGGTAAATACTGTTGTCAAATATTTTTACACTGGCGCCCATCGCAAGCGCAGTACGGGCTGCATATTCACCTACAATACCGGCACCTAAAATAATTACTTTTGTTGGTGGAATACCGCTAATACCGCCAACCAATACGCCTTTACCATTGTTAGCATTGCTTAAATACTGACTTGCAATAAGCATTACCGCTGAGCCGGCAATTTCGCTCATACTTCTTACAATCGGATTGTGGCCACTGTCATCTTTCAGGTTTTCAAAACTAAGTGCTGTAACCTTTTTAGCCATCATTTTCAGCAAAATTTCTCTTTTCATTTCTGCCAGGTGAATGGGAGAAATAATATACTGGTTCATTTTAAGCAGCTCACAATCGTCTAAACTTATCGGAGCACTTTTTACAATAATATCACATTCGAACACCTGTTTTTTATCATACAATATTTTTGCTCCTGCTTCGCTGTAATCGTTATCAGAATAGTTGGCACCAGTGCCGGCGTTGCTTTCAACATTTACATCGTGACCATTGGCAATTATTACACTTACTGCATCTGGCGTAAGGGCTATGCGGTTTTCATTGAAGGAATCTTCTTTTGGTATGCCTATACACAACGATTCTCTTTTTGGTTTTATATCCAGCGTTTCTTCAAGCGTTTCGTAAGTGAGGGAGGGGGACACAAAAGGTTTTGTAGTAGCCATGAGTTCGTAGATTAGTTGATAGATTGCTTCAACATTTTAAATTATTAGAGAGCTGCAAAAAAGCTTCCAATCATCTAATATCATACAATTTAAACAAAAGTTTTAAATCAACTAATCAACGATTTAACCAATAACTAATTTCCGCTCATTATTACCTGTTACTTTTAAATAACAATGCACAGTATTATTGGGAAATAATGACGGGGCATTTTCAGGCCATTCCACAAGGCAAAAATTGCCACTGTAAAAACAATCTTCCACGCCTGCATTTATTGCTTCCTGCACCGATTTAAGCCGGTAAAGATCTAAATGATGAATCGTTTTACCTGCTGCGGTTGTGTACTCGTTAATAATTGAAAACGTAGGACTGCCCACAGCATCCTGCACGCCAAGTTCATCGCACACAGCGTGTACAAAAGTTGTTTTGCCTGCGCCCATTTCGCCATGCAGGGCTACAACATTATGGTTTTTTACTGCATCTAAAAACGTAGCTGCTGCCTTTTTTATTTGTGGAAGGTTAAAAAGTACATCCATGTTGCAAAGATAAATAGCATAATTAGTAATTGGTTAACGCATATTGAGGATAATTTTGCAAATGCAAACGACGGAATTAAAAGTAGAGGGAATGACCTGTAGTAACTGCGCATTAAGTGTTTCAAATTATTTAAAAAAAGAAGGCCTTTCAGATGTGCAGGTAAACCCAATTACCGGCGCAGTAAGTTTTACATCTGCTGCCAATATAGAAATAAACAAATTTAGTGCAGGAATAAACAAACTAGGTTACAATGTTGTGGACGAAACCGCAGCAGATACGCCGAAAAAGCAATCATTATTATCAAACAACAAACAGCGTTTTTTATTTACACTGCCGTTTACATTAGTATTGATGATACACATGTTGCCCATGGGAACTTACACGCATTGGCTGATGAACCCGTGGATACAAATTGTTTTGTGCCTGCCGGTTTTTATTACGGGTATGTATTTTTTTGGAAGAAGTGCAGTTAAAAGTTTATTGCATGGTATGCCAAACATGAATGTGCTGATAGCGGTGGGTGCACTTGCATCTTTTGTGTACAGCCTTGTAGGAGCGGTACTACAGCTTGGGGAACAATATCTTTTTTTTGAAACAACAGCATCCATCATTACGCTGGTCTTTTTTGGAAACTATTTGGAAGAAGCTTCTATACAATCAACACAAAAGGCAGTGCGAAGCTTAACAAAGTCTCAAAAGGTAATGGCTAATATGATTGCATTTGATGATGAGCACAAAGAGCAGGTTTTGCCACTGGAAAATATTTATTTAAAAAACGGTGACCTTGTATTAATTAAAAATGGTGAGCAAGTACCTGCAGATTGTAAAATATTGTGGGGAGATTGCACTGTAAATGAAGCAATCATTACCGGTGAAAGTTTACCATTGTCAAAAACTAAAAAAGATTTTTTAATAGGCGGAAGTGTACTGGTAGATGGACTTGTAAAAGCACAGGTTACCGCAGCTGGGAAAGATACAGTACTTTCAGGAATTGTAAAAATGGTAGAAAATGCACAGGCTGAAAAGCCACCCATGCAGAAACTTGCTGATAAAATAAGTGCCATATTTGTGCCCACCGTTTTAGTACTATCGGGACTTACTTTTTTAATTAATTTTTTTGCATTCAATATACCAAGTGGCGATTCGTTGATGCGAGCGATAGCTGTATTGGTAATATCGTGCCCATGTGCAATGGGTCTGGCAACACCCGCTGCTATTGCGGTTGGGCTTGGCAGGGCTGCAAAACTTGGAATACTTTTTAAAAATGCAAGTGCCCTGGAATCTTTTAAAAAAATACAACAGGTTGTGTTTGATAAAACAGGAACCCTTACCACAGGTAATTTTATAATTACAGCATTTAACAGCACTATAAACGAGGAGGAGTTTAAAAGAATTGTTTTTTCACTTGAAAAGTTTTCTAATCATCCCATAGCCAAAACTATTGTAACGGAGTGGAAAATGAATCATCCTTTAACATGGAAAAATATTGAAGAGATAAAGGGAATTGGTATAAAAGCTACAGATGCAGAAGGTAATAATTATGAAGCTGGCTCGTTTAAATTATTGAAAGAAAAAACGGATCAATCACTGAAGCACAACATTTATGTATTTAAAAATGATATTGGAATTGGGTGGATAGATGTGCAGGACGAGATTAGAACCGAAGCAAAAGCGGTAATAGCGGCACTTCACAAAAAAAATATTAAAACCATTTTACTAAGTGGTGATTTAAAAAATAAATGTGAGGTGATTGCGGGTAAACTGGGGATTGATGAAGTTTATGCAGAACAAACTCCTGCACAAAAAATGGAAAAAATTGCATCACTAAACTTTGTCATTCCTACAGCAATGGTCGGTGATGGCATTAATGATGCACCTGCACTTGCAAAAGCCACGCTTGGAATTTCTCTGAGCGATGCATCTCATATTGCCATGCAAAGTTCAGATGTAATTTTAATGAACGGCGGCATCAAAAATTTGCCCCTTGCCCTTGGTTTGGGAAAACATACTTACATTACCATTAAGCAAAATTTATTCTGGGCATTTATTTACAATATTGTTGCATTACCTATTGCAGCATTTGGTTTGCTTACGCCCACGCTTGCAGCAATGGCAATGGGTTTTAGCGATATAGTCTTGGCAGTAAATTCTGTGAGGTTGTTTGTAAAAAAGGTAGATTAGGAAGTTGGATATCTCATATCTTCTACCCATAATTTAAATTCTATTTTATCTTTTAATACCTGAATGATTTACTTTTATTGAAAGAGTAAGAATTGTAGTAAAATGTCTCCACAGGAAACCCTTCTAAAATATTACGGCTACAAAACATTCAGGCCTTTACAGGAAGACATCATCAATGCTGTTTTAGCAAAAAAAGATACGCTTGCTGTATTACCTACAGGCGGGGGGAAATCTATTTGTTTTCAAATTCCTGCATTAATGAATGAGGGTTTGTGTTTGGTAATAAGTCCACTTATTGCACTTATAAAAGACCAGGTAGAAAACTTAAAAAAGAAAGGTATTGGCGTGCTGGCAATATATTCAGGAATGTCGTTTGCAGAAGTAAAACAAACCTTACAAAATGCAGCCTTTGGCAACTATAAATTTTTATACGTTTCGCCGGAGCGTTTAGAAACTACTTTATTTCTTGAATATTTACCTGCCCTTAAACCATCGCTGATTGCGGTAGATGAAGCGCATTGTATATCACAATGGGGATACGATTTCAGACCTTCATATTTACGCATTGCAAATCTAAGAGAAGAACTTCCTGGCGTACCGGTTATTGCATTAACGGCGTCAGCAACTACAAGTGTACAAAATGATATTTGCAGCAACCTGCTTTTCAATAAGGAACAAAGCAAGTTTCAACAATCATTTGCAAGACCAAATTTATCGTACAGTGTTTTTAAACCGGCATCTAAAGAAAAAAAATTATTAGAGGTTTTACAAAATGTAAATGGAGCTGCCATTGTTTATTGTAAAAGCAGAAAACAAACAACAGTTGTGGCAGAACTATTGCGCATGCACAATATAGATGCTGATTTTTACCACGCAGGTTTACCCGGTGAAAAACGTACCTTAAAACAAGATGCCTGGATAAACAATAAAACCAGAACCATTGTTTGTACCAATGCATTTGGAATGGGCATTGATAAGCCTGATGTAAGAGTAGTAGTTCATTATGACGTTCCTGATTGTCTGGAAAATTATTACCAGGAGGCTGGCCGTGCAGGTCGTGATGGAAAAAGATCTTATGCAGTTTTATTACACAACAGCAAAGAAACCGATGATCTGATTTATAAAATAGAAACACGGTATCCATCACTTCCAAAATTAAAAATGATTTACCTGGCGTTGATGAATTATTTGCAGGTAGCAGCGGGTACGGGTGAAGGCTTATGTTTTGATATCGATCTGGCAAGTTTTGCGCAGCACTTTAAATTAGATACGCTTGAGGCAACTTACGGCCTTAAGGCACTTGGGCAGGAAGGGCTCATCAGTTTTAGCGAAATGATGTTTAAACAAAGTATAGTTGAATTTCTATCATCGAAATCAGACCTGGAAGAATTTCAAATACAGCACCCAAAACTTGAACCAACGATTAAAGGGTTACTAAGATCTTACGAAGGTATTTTCGATTTTCAATGTATTATTTATGAAAAAAATTTAGCAGGCTTTGTAAAAGTACCACACACAGAACTTGTAAAGTCTTTACAGGAACTTCATCAAAAAAAAGTAATAAATTATAAGCCTGCAAGCGAGCGCCCACAAATTTTTTTACTTAAAAACAGAATGTACAATGATGACTTTTTTATAGACGTAAATTCCATGAATATAAGAAAAGCAGAAGCGACAAAAAGAACAAAGGCAATTGAAAATTATGTAACCAGTGCTGCCTACTGTAGAAGTAAAATTATTGGTAATTATTTTGGAGAAACGAATGCAAAAGATTGTGGCATTTGTGATAACTGCATAAACAATACCGAAGCAAAACTTAATACTGAAGATTTTAAAATTGTATCTGATAAAATTATAGCGTTACTTAAACAAGAAAAACTTACCTACAAACAGCTCATCCAAAAATTAAAACCTTTGCGACAAAGGTCGTTGTGGTTGGTAATAACTTTTTTAATTGCAGAAGAAATTGTGGTTACTAATGATAAGGAAATACTCATTCTAAAATAAATAAAAAATT
>JAYVVD010000369.1:0-5032 GCA_043787295.1 Ferruginibacter sp.
TCATCGCTTACATCAAAAGTTTTTAGGTTTGCATCTACTGCAGCATCAGCAACATTTAACCCCCAAAAAATAATAAAGAACAAAACAGAATAATCTACATTTTGCCTAACACCGTTTCTAAAAACCCTGATTCTGTCGGGCTGCATTCTTACACTGTAATACGGTTCTTCAATCAGGTAATCGTTTGTAACATCTCCATCTGTGGCTAAAATAAATGCTTGTCTGGCTTTTTTATATTGCTTAAGATTGCGGGTAAACAAATATGCAGGTATGCCAATGCCTGCGTACACGAGTGGTATTTTCCAGTATTTCCTGTTTGTATATTGTCCCCAGCCGGGTAATATTGCAGAGCGGCGTATGGCTATACCTGGATTATATTTTTTTGTAACGGTGTCATTAATAGTCTTAGTGTTTTTTGAAAACAAAACTTTGCCCGATGTATCAACAACAAGCTTTTCCTGTGCCTGTACAAAAATATATTGCAAAAGAAAAAAACTAAAAAATAAAATGATTTTTTGCATGCGAATTAACTAACATTAATATTCAGCTTTTCCAACAGGCCATTTAATTCTTCTAAAGAATAATAGTCAAAAGTGATACTACCATTTCCTTTATTGCTGTGAAGCAATTTTACTTTGGTGCTAAATGTTGATGCTAAATTATCTTCAATTTTTTTAAAAGCCGGCGACAACACAGGTTTTACAGAAGCTTTAACAGCATCGCTACCGTGGTACATTCTACGTACAAGATCTTCCGTTTGCCTTACAGATAATTCTTTGCTCTTTATTTCAGAAAAAATGAAGAGTTGTTTATCTATTACATCTACATTTATTAATGCTCTGGCGTGGCCCATACTGATAATGCCATTGCGAACTGCTACCTGAATATCAGGTGGAAGCTTTAAAAGACGGATATAATTGGTAACGGTACTCCTCTCTTTGCCCATGCGCTCTGCAACTTTTTCCTGCGTATAATCCAGGTCTTCCATTAAACGTTTATAAGAAAGTGCAATTTCAATAGCATTGAGGTTTTCTCGTTGTAAATTTTCTAATAAAGCAAGCTCCAGTAATTGATTAGCATTTGCTTCTCTTACATAAACAGGCACATCTTTTAGTCCTGCAATTTTCGATGCTCTAAAACGTCTTTCGCCTGCTATCAACCTGTATTTTCCATGCCCAATAAAAGAAACGGTTAGCGGTTGTATAATGTTGTGCATTTTTATTGAAGCAGCTAATTCGCTCAATGAAGTTTCATCAAAATCTTTACGGGGCTGGTTGGGATTTACTTCAATTTGCTCAAGAGGAACCCTTTGCACACCCACGGTTTTTTCTGAAACATCGGTTTTCAGGGAGCCTGCAGTATTTTTTAAATCTGTATCAATATTTTGCAAAAGGCTTCTTATTCCTTTGCCTAATGCATCGTTTTTTTTAGATAAACTCATGTGGAAAATTTGAAAATTTGAAAATTAGCCAATGGGCCAATAAATGTGCTTGGACCCTGTAACTAATCCAAAGATTATGTTTAATTTTTTGCTTTTCTTTTTCAATTTTAAGGCTCTCTTGCTGTTGTAATGAACTAACAATTTGAAAGAATTTTCACATTTTCATATTTTCACATTTTCCCATCTTCACATCTGCTAATTTATCTGCCTTTCTTCCATCGCAATCTTGGTCATATTATTTTTTTGCAATATTTCTTTTGCAAGGTTCAAATAATTTACCGCTCCTTTGCTATCCGCATCGTACAAAATGGCTGGCTTGCCAAAACTCGGGGCTTCACTTAATTTTGTATTTCTATGAATGATTGCGCTAAAAACCATGTCCTCAAAATGCCGACGAACTTCACTTACTACCTGGTTGCACAAACGCAAACGACCATCGTACATCGTCATCAATATTCCTTCAATCTGTAAATCAATATTCAGCCGGTTTTGTACAATCTTCACAGTATTTAATAATTTGCCCAATCCCTCAAGTGCAAAAAATTCTGTTTGTACTGGTACAACCACACTATCTGCAGCAACCAATGCATTTACAGTTATTAAACCTAAGGAAGGGGAGCAGTCTATCACAATAAAATCGTATTCATCTCTTACAGACTCAAGCGTTTTTTTTAAAATTCCTTCCCTGTTCGGGTAATTGATCATTTCTATTTCTGCACCTACCAGATCAATATGAGAGGGAATAAGATCAAGGTGCGACATTTCAGTTTTTAAAATAACTTCGCTTGCCGTGGCTTCATTTACCATACAATCGTACAGACTTTTTGTAACATTTTGCAGATCGAAACCCACACCTGTTGTGCTGTTCGCCTGCGGATCTGCATCTACCAAAAGTGTTTTGTACTCTAATATAGCAAAACTTGCTGCAAGGTTTATGGCTGTAGTTGTTTTACCAACACCACCTTTCTGGTTTGCTATTCCTATAATTCTTGCCATTGCGTAATGCGCTATTTATTTGTGAGTTTTGCAAAAAATCCGATAAAGTTGAACTTATGAGGATATTTTTGCAAACTTCGACAATTTTATGCAGAAAGCCGATTGAATTGTTTAAGCTTATAATACTAAAATGAAGCAGGGTTAGTTGGGTTTATAAAAATGAAGTAATAAATATAATTTTAATTAAGAATGATTACCATTATTGCAGGTACTAACAGAAAAGACAGTAATACAAAAAAAATAACAGAAGCATACCAGAAAATCTTATTGGGAAAAAATGTTGAAAGTAAAATATTGGGACTTGATGAAGTGAATGTGTATCAAAGAGACGAAGCGTTTGTTGCAATGGAGAAAAAATATCTACTTACAGCAGAAAAAATAATCATTGTATTGCCTGAGTATAATGGTTCCTTCCCGGGCATATTAAAATTAATGATAGATAACACAGATGTGAAGAACGTATGGCCCAATAAAAAAATTTTATTGGCAGGTGTAAGTAGTGGCCGTGCAGGAAACTTAAGGGGAATGGAGCATTTAACGGGCATACTGTTGTATCTAAAAGCGAACGTGCACCACAACAGGTTACCTATAAGTATTGTGCATGCTCTTTTCAACGAAAATGGAATTTTAAGTGATGAGGAAACAATTAATACCTTAACTACTCAGGTTGATGAGTTTTTATTATTTTAAAAAAAACTAAACATAATTTATGCGGACACCTATTGGCGTTATTGTATTTATATCGATGATGGTTTTGCTGGATACTTATTTTTTTCAGGCTGTTAAAAATGTTGCCCAAAATTTATCTCCCAAAACTAGAACTGTTATTTATACAATATACTGGTCCATAACTATTCTAACAGTAATAGGATTTTTACTTTTTGTTTATACAGAACAAAACGTTTTAGGCAAAAAAGTGAGGACTTATCTTTTTGCAATGATAATAGGTTTGTTTTTAGCAAAAATTACTGGTCTGGTGTTTTTTTTAGTTGATGATCTACGCAGAGGAATTCAGTGGCTTTCAGGGAAATTATTTTTCAACAACACAGATATGGATGGAATGAGTGGGGATGGTATTACAAGGTCAACTTTTCTTAGCTGGGTGGGTATTGTAGCAGGAACAACATTGTTTGGCAGCCTTGTTTACGGTTTTACAAACCAATATAAATACAAAATTAAAAGAGTAAAACTGAGTTTTGATAATTTACCTGCCGCATTTAAGGGTTTAAAAATTATTCATATCAGCGATATACACAGCGGTAGTTTTATGGATAAAAACGCAGTTGCGCATGGTGTGGATATGATTATGAAAGAAAAGGCTGATCTTATTTTATTTACCGGAGATCTTGTAAATGACAAGGCAACAGAAATGGAAAATTACATGGATGTATTTGATAAAGTAAAGGCACCGATGGGTGTTTTTTCAACTTTGGGTAATCATGATTATGGTGACTATGTTCAATGGCCTATTAATGGAGTTAGCAAAGGACAAAACCTTCTAAATCTGCAAAAAGTTCATGCTGAATTAGGTTGGAAATTATTAATGAATGAACATGTTATACTAAAAAAAAATACAGATGAAATAGCTTTGCTAGGCATTGAAAACTGGAGTAATAAAGCCCGTTTTCCTAAGCATGGCCGTATGGATCTTGCACATGCAGGTACAGAAAAATATCCCTTTAAAATATTAATGAGCCACGACCCAAGCCATTGGGATGCGCAGGTAAAAACTACTTACCCTGATGTAGATTTAATGCTAAGCGGTCACACACACGGTATGCAATTCGGCGTTGAATTACCGGGTTTTAAGTGGAGCCCTGTGCAATACATGTATCCCCAATGGGCGGGGTTATATGAAAGTGAAAAGCAAAAATTATATGTAAATAGGGGGTTTGGATTTATCGGTTACCCAGGTAGAGTAGGGGAGTTGCCTGAAATTACGGTGATTGAATTATCATAATTTTTAAATATTAAAACCAACCCATTAAATAATTCGTAATTAAGCGTCCAGTATCGATAGCGGAAATTTATAAAAATTTTATTTGGAAATGTAGATAAATCTTTTATATATTTGCAACCGCTTATCCTCCTATCCTATTAGGGATTTTTTCCCTTCCATAAAAACTGTGTGTCTATCTGATTCCTTTTAAACAGCCGTATTTTTTACGGTGAGATTTTTTTGATTTCCTTGATAGCCAAAATCAGATCATTCACAAACACAATGTTTACCAAAATGAAAAAAGTATTACGTGCTTTGGCGTGCCTTTACACGCCAGTAAAATGTAGTCCCAAAACAATATTAGCGGTTTTTATTGTAGGATTATCCTCGATTACCTCCATGAGTGCTGTAGCGCAAACTGAAACACTTAGTTCGGGGGCTTATGTTATTAACATGGGAGTGGTGCCTCAAACACCATTAAACGGACTAAAGCCATATGGTTTAGTTTATGACCTTTTAAAAAATTACAATGTTCCTATTAAATGGGTAATTAGTTCTACGAAGGTTAAAGACGGTGCTGATTTTAATTACAATGGCGTCGATTATAAAGGAGGTACGTTTATTATTCCATCAGAATTTAGAAATGCAACAGTTAA
>JAYVVD010000370.1:0-2663 GCA_043787295.1 Ferruginibacter sp.
ATCTCTAACAGCATTACCTTGATTTTGCAAATCGTAATACAGAAATATGTAATTAACCATGAAAAGATACTAGTGCAAATAAATGAAAACAGAAAAAAACCTGTTAAGAAATCTAAAATTGCAGAAAAGGTTGAAGCTATGCAGGAAAGCCAGCGCAAACTTCAAGAACTAAAAAACAGAACAAGTAAAAATTAATAACCGTTATACATTTGTTACTAAGCTGTACTCTTTAAGGGTGCAGCTTTTGTAATTTAGTATAACCCACTGTTTCGGCGTACATTTTATTACCTTAGCATAAATTCTGACCAAAATGAAAACTTTCATATTATCTGTAATGTTTGCTTTAACCACTTTTTACAGTACAAACTTATCTGCCCAAAAAGTATTAACGGAAGGTATGTTGAAATACAATATTTCCATTGAAAGTTCCAATGGCGAAAAGCAAATAGCCGGTTCTTTAAATGGTGCTACTTTATCAATATACTTAACAAAAGACAAGAGCCGATCAGAAATGATTAGTACTCCAGGTACAGAAACCACTGTTTTTGATAACAAAGCGGGGAAAGGATTTATTTTAAAAGAATATAGTGGCCAAAAATTAATGATAACAACAACTTCAGAAAACTGGGTGCAGAAAAATCAGGTTAATACAAATTTAAACTTTGAAGCACAATCAGGTACAATTAAAATAGGAAGGTATATTTGTAAAAAAGCTACCGCACAAAGTGATAATGGAAAATCATATACCGTGTATTATGATCCATCAATAACAATAGCAAATAAACAATACAATAACGCATTTGCACAACTAGCTGGGTTACCAATTCAATATGAATTATCCTCCGGAAACTTAATTTTTAAGTACAGCTTAATTGGATTAAATATGGATGGGTTGAACTCAGGAAAATTTGAAGCTCCAAAATTAGGATTTAGAATAATGAGTTACGAAGAAAACCAGCAGTTGAAAAAAGGAGAATAATATATTAATGAACTCTGATAATTAGTTTCGTTCCTGTATAACCCTGACGAACATCAGCTACACATATTTTTTGTTTGTACGGTAGAATATAGACACTGTTACCTTTTTGATAAGTAACAAGATAATTATAAATAGAAGGAGTGGTTGTAACACTGTTTGTTATTAAAGATCCGGTATACTTCAAACCATTTTTTAAATTGAAATTTAGAGAATTTTTAAAGTTGTTAGGAGTCTTGATATTTAATACAACCTTATTCCTTTTCTTAGTTACACCTCTATCGGCAAACAAAAGATTCATTTGAATTGTTAACAATGTTACAAGAGATAATATGCGTAGCGAAGTTTTCATTTACTAAATATTAACAAATATAATACAATTAACGAAATTTTTTAGTCTTTAGTATGTAATATTTATTTTTTAGTTAATAACTAATTTAAATTTATCAATAAAGTATTAAATTACCAGCTATAAGCTTGAAATATGAGAAACGACAGATATAGACAAGAAAGAGAAGAACTAAAAGAATTGTTGTCTTTATATAATAATTTAAGGGCGGGGAGGTCAAACTCATTTATAGAACAGGAAGGGTTTGAACGCTTAATTGAATACTTTGATGAAAAGGATAAGTTTGAAGACGCAATAACTGTTTGTGACTATGCTATAAATCAATACCCAAACACTCCGGCTTTATTGCTACTCAAAGCAAACCTTCTTATAGTTACCAAAAAATATAAGGAAGCGTTGGAACTGCTTGAAGAAGCAGAGAAGATTGATACTACAGACAGTAATTTATTCATTTTAAAAACAGATGCATTTTTAGCCTTGGATATGCAGTTAAAAGCTGCTGAAGTGCTGGAAATTGCTATAGATAATTTTGAGGGGGATGAAAAAGTTGATCTTCTTTTTGAACTATGTGATGTATACGATGATTATGAAAATTTTGAAAAAGTTTTTGATTGCCTGGTTTTGATTTTGAAGCAAGATCCTGCAAACGAAGAAGCGTTATACAAAATATGCTTTTGGACCGACTTTACAGGTAGAAACGAAGAAAGCATAACACTGCACAAACAAATAATAGAAGAACAGCCTTTTAATGAGTTAGCCTGGTTTAATTTAGGTGCAGCTTACCAAGGTATAAAACTGCACGAAAAAGCGCTTGATGCTTATGAATATGTTGTAGCCATTAATGAGAAATTTGAAAATGCTTACCGTAATATGGGCGATGCACATCTTCGCCTGCGCCAATATAAACTTGCTATAGAATCTTTACAAAAAGTACTGGAACTAACAATGCCTGAGCCGGTTTTATATGAAGCAATTGGGCATTGTTATGACAGACTGGAGAACTTTGCACAGGCGAGATTTTATTATAAAAAAGCAAGCCATTTAAATACGGAAGACAGCCGTATGCATTACAGAATTGCCTGTACTTATATGAACGAGGCCGCATGGAGCAGTGCTATAAAATGTTTAAATACGGCACTTCGTACCCAGTTGATGCACCCGGATTATAACCTTGCGTTAGGTCAATGTTATATGCAGATGAATAATATTGATGAAGCACTTACCTGTTTTGGAAATGTAGTGCGCATAAGACCCAAAAATATAAATGGCTGGACAGAACTTTTAAAATGCCTTTTACATGCTGATTTTTTTACAGAAGGGATTGAATATGCACAATTT
>JAYVVD010000371.1:0-2837 GCA_043787295.1 Ferruginibacter sp.
CTACGAATTTGTCTATTTAATCCCTGCTTTAATATAATTCGAAAACTGTTATCACTTTCCAATTTTACAAAGCAGGGTTTTGTGGTAATATTTAAAATTTTTACACCATTTCGCATGCTGTTTATAAATTCATATGTAAGTTTTTTATCGGTTGAAACAGTATATTCTTTTTCATGACCGTTACCTGCACGCAGTATTTTATTTACAATATCACCATCATTTGTAAGAAAAATTAAACCTTCAGAAAGCTTATCCAGCCTGCCTATGGGGAAAATTCGGGTTTTATGATTTACAAAATCAACAATATTAGTTCTATCACTTTGGTCAGTTGTGCAGGTAACTCCTTTTGGCTTGTTTAGCATTATGTATACATGCGCAGCTTTCTTTTTCAGGTTTTCACCATCTACTTTTACAACATCGCCAATGTTTACTCTGTTTCCTTTTTCAGCATCTTTTCCGTTAATGGTTACACGGCATTCTTCAATATATTTATCAGCTTCTCTCCTGCTGCAAAAACCGGTATCACTAATGTATTTATTTAGGCTAACATCCATCTATCAAAATTTATTTAACTAAAAAAGGTTGTCCAATTTACAGACAACCTTTTCAAAAATATTAATAAAACTTTTATTCCGATGCAGAAATTTCTTCTACAGAAACCGGTACTGTTTGTTCTTCAGTTGCACTTTCTACTGGTTTTTCTTTGTGAAGTTTACCCAATTCATTACCAGATTTTTTCTTTATAATCCTTGGCGCAAGCATAACCTGCATACGTTTTCCTTCTAACTTTGGTAATCCTTCTAAAGCACTGACATCTTTTAAGGCATCGGCAAATTTCAACAATAACAACTCTCCTCTTTCTTTAAACATAATTGCACGACCCTTAAATTGAACATGAGCCTTTACTTTATTGCCATCTTCCAAAAACTTTTCTGCATGCTTAACTTTAAAATCAAAGTCATGATCATCAGTATTTGGTGTAAAACGAATTTCCTTCACCTCACTGGTTTTGGACTTCGCTTTCATTTCTTTTTTCTTTTTCTTTTCCTCGTACAAAAATTTATTGTAATCTATAATTCTACAAACAGGGGGTGTTGCACCGGGAGAAATTTCAACTAGATCTAAAAACTGTTCTTTTGCGAAGCCGGAAGCTTCTGAAATAGAATAAATACCAGGAGTAATATTTTCACCCACCAGACGAACCTGCATGGCTTTAATAAGATGATTTGTACGGTGTTCCTGTTGCTGTTCTTTTTTAAACCGAGGATTAAACGCTCCCCGGGGCGGTCTTGGAGGAAATGCCATTTTATATATTTTACAATAAGTCACCGGCAGTGTGGCAACTTTTGTAAATGTTTATTTTTTTAATGATTAATCTGCCTTTAAAATATAAAAATACTAAATTATTCAGCTCTGCGCTCTTTTATTTCTTCAGATATTTCATTTATAAATTCTTCCAGATTTTTTACACCCTGGTCTCCCTTGCCTTGCTTTCGAACCGCTACTGCATTTTCTGCAATTTCTTTTTCGCCGAATACAAGCATATATGGTACTCTGGCAAGTTCGGTATCTCGTATTTTCTTACCTATTTTTTCATTCCTGTCATCTAATTCTGCTCTTATGCCGGCAGCTTTTAATTTTTCTAATACAGCTAAACCATAATCCATAAACTTATCGCTTATAGGTAATATTTTTACCTGCAAAGGTGCCAGCCATGTAGGAAATTTACCTGCATAATGTTCTAACAAAAAGCCAATAAAACGCTCATGCGTACCCAAAGGCGCACGATGTATGACCAATGGAATTTCTGGCGTATTGTCTTTGTTGGTAAAAAATAATTTAAAGCTGCGGGGCTGCGCAAAATCCACTTGATTTGTGGCTAATGTAAATTCTTTGCCTATTGCACTCCAAATCTGAACATCTATTTTAGGGCCATAAAATGCACCTTCACCTTTAACTTCTACAAAAGGAACTCTAGCTTTAATCAAAGTCTCTCTCACCATTGCCTCCGTTTCTAGCCAAAGTTCCGGTTCGTTCACATATTTCTGTCCTAATTTTTCAGGATCGTGCAGGCTTAAACGCATCACATATTTTTCAATACCAAATATTTTAAAATATTTAAGATACATATCATTTACTGCACGAAACTCCTGTGCAAACTGTTCTTTGCTGCAATAGATATGAGCATCGTTCATGTGCAAACACCTTACCCGCATCAACCCAAATAATTCTCCACTTTGTTCATAACGGTAGCAAGTTCCATACTCTGCAATGCGGTAAGGCATGTCTCTATAACTCTTTGGCTCTGCATCAAATATTTTGTGATGGTGTGGGCAATTCATGGCTTTTAAATAATATTTTTCACCATCCATTACCATTGGCGGAAACATACTATCAGCATAATAAGGTAAATGTCCACTTGTTAAATACAGGTTTTCTTTTGCTATATGCGGAGTAACAACTCTTTTATACCCTGCCGCATTTTCTGTTTCTTTTGCAAGTTTTTCGAGCTCCTCGATTATTACGGTACCATTTGGCATCCATAAAATAAGCCCTGCACCCACACTATCATCAGTTGTATAAATGCCTAACTCTTTCCCTAGTTTGCGATGGTCTCTTTTCTTTGCCTCTTCCAGCATCAATAAATGTTCATCGAGTTCTTTTTGGTTTGGAAAAGAAATGCCATAGACTCTTGTAAGCTGTTTGTTTTTTTCATCAGCTTTCCAATAAGCACCGGCAACACTCATTAATTTTATTGCTTTGATAAAAGATGTATTAGGGATGTGTGGACCACGACATAAATCTGTAAAATCTCCTTGCGAGTACATCGTTATGCC
>JAYVVD010000372.1:0-2431 GCA_043787295.1 Ferruginibacter sp.
CCTATATTAAAGAACAAAATAATTGAAATTAGAAACTGATAATAAAACAAGACTCTCCACCTCACCAGGTTTTAAAGTAATAAAACAATGGCTCGATAAACAGCAAAGAAAGCCTTTTATTTTTCAACAAGAAACATGGGAAAGTATTATCAACAAACAATCAGGCCTTGTAAATGCACCAACAGGATTCGGCAAAACATACTCCGTATTTTTAGGTGCACTCATTCAGTTTATCAACAATAACCCGACAGATTTTTTAGGCAAAAAAAATAATGGCCTGCAACTTTTATGGGTTACACCACTGCGTGCGCTTGCGAAAGATATTGAAAGAGCCATGATTGAAGTGATAGAAGAACTTGGCATGGCGTGGAAAATTGGCTCCCGAAATGGTGACACGCCAACAGCGGAGAGAGCAAAACAAAAACGGCAGTTACCCGAAGTACTGATCATTACTCCTGAAAGCCTACATCTTTTTCTTGCTCAAAAAAACTATGCAGATACTTTTAAAAATTTGCAAATAATTGCGGTAGATGAATGGCATGAATTGTTGGGAAGCAAACGTGGGGTGCAGGTAGAGTTGGCCGTTGCAAGAATAGTGAATGTGAGAAAAAAGGTATTGGAAATTGTGGATTTTGAATTAGGAATGACCGAACTATCTAAGAAAAATAAAGATGGACAAAAATTAAAGATTCTCCCAATTCCAAATTCCCAATTAAATGCACCTATTTCCGTTTGGGGGATATCAGCTACAATCGGAAATTTAGAAGAAGCAAAAGATGTTTTAATGTGTTCTTTAAAAACAGAGGGAATAATAATAAAAGCCAATGTTCACAAAAAATTTGAAATAGAATCTATCATTCCCGAAGAAATAGAAAAATATCCCTGGGCCGGGCATTTAGGAATAAAACTGGCAGATAAAATTTTACCCATTGTTGAAGAAAATAAAACCACACTGGTTTTTATTAACACCAGAGGCATGAGTGAAATGTGGTACCAAACCCTATTAAACGTGGGGCCGGAACTCGCAGGAGCAATTGCTTTGCACCATGGAAGTATAGAAAGAGAATTACGAACATGGGTGGAAACAGCTTTACATCAGGGCATTTTAAAAACTGTTGTCTGTACTTCCAGTTTAGATTTGGGTGTAGATTTTAGACCTGTAGAAATGGTGATACAGGTTGGCTCACCAAAAGGTGTAGCCAGGTTTTTGCAACGAGCGGGAAGAAGTGGGCATCAACCAAATGCAGTGAGCAAAATTTATTTTTTGCCAACACATTCTTTAGAATTAATCGAAGCAGCAGCCCTCAAAGAAGCCATTGCAGATAATTTTATTGAGAGCCGTTTGCCTATGCTAATGTGTTTTGATGTGCTCATTCAATACCTCTGTACGCTTGCAATTTCTGATGGTTTTTATGCAGATGAAATGTTTGAGGAAATAAAATCAACCTACTGCTTTAGCGAAATAAATAAAGAAGAGTGGCAACAAATTTTACAATTTATAACCATTGGTGGAATTGCTTTAAGAGAGTATGATGATTTTAAAAAAGTAGAAATAATAGATGGTTTATACAAAATAAATAACAGAAGAATTGCTATGCGCCACCGCATGCACATTGGTACAATTGTAAGCGATGCTATGCTGAAAGTAAAGTTTATGAGTGGCGGTTACATTGGTGTTATTGAGGAATATTTTATCTCCAAACTCAAGCCCGGTGATGTATTCACTCTTGCAGGCAGAAATCTTGAGTTTGTAATGATAAAAGAAATGACCGTTCAGGTAAGAAAAAGTAATTCTAAAAAATCCATCGTTCCAAGTTGGAATGGTGGTCGTTTACCCCTAAGTTCTCAACTTGGTTTTATGCTTCGCAAAAAATTAAATGATGCAGCAGGTACCGATCATTTTTCAAAAAAAGAAAAAGAACTTTCTGCACTGGAACCCTTGTTTAATTTACAGAAAGAATTATCTGCTGTACCAAGGGAAAATGAATTATTGATAGAACACATCCAAACAAGAGATGGGTTCCATTTATTTGTATATCCGTTTGAAGGTCGATTGGTGCATGAAGCTATGGCGGCTTTGTTATCTTTTCGTATTAGCAAAATAATTCCAATCACTTTTTCTTTTGCCATGAATGACTATGGTTTTGAATTGTTGAGCGACCAGCCGATACCGCTAGATGACAGTAATGTGTATGAATTATTTTCTGAAGATAATCTATATGAAGATATTCAGCGAAGCGTAAATGCAGGCGAAATGGCCAGAAGAAAATTCCGTGATATTGCCGTTATTGGTGGATTAATTTTTCAGGGCATGCCGGGTGAATTTGTAAAACAAAAACATTTACAATCTTCTGCAAGTTTACTGTTTAATGTATTGTCAGAATATGAACCCAACAGTCTTTTATTACGACAGGCTTACAATGAAGTTATG